>JBKJON010000321.1:0-11284 GCA_046595715.1 Marmoricola sp. | reverse complement strand
GTCGGCGCCGCTGCCGTTCCCGATCGACGACCACGTCGAGGTGGGAGAAGAGGTCCGCCTGCGGCACCGCTACCTCGACCTGCGCCGCAGCGGTCCCAACGCCGCGCTCCGTCTGCGTAGCAAGGTCAACAAGGCTGCACGCGACGTCTTGGACACCCACAACTTCGTCGAGATCGAGACTCCGACGTTGACCCGCTCTACACCCGAAGGCGCCCGCGATTTCTTGGTGCCTGCCCGACTGCAGCCCGGCAGCTGGTACGCCCTGCCGCAGAGCCCGCAGCTGTTCAAGCAGCTGCTCATGGTCGCCGGGATGGAGCGGTACTACCAGATCGCCCGCTGCTACCGCGACGAGGACTTCCGCGCCGACCGGCAGCCGGAGTTCACCCAGCTCGACATCGAGATGAGCTTCGTCGAGCAGGACGACGTCATCACCTTGACCGAGGAGATCCTGGGCGCCGTCTGGGCCCTGGTCGGCTACGACGTCCCCACGCCACTGCCCAGGTTGACCTACGCCGAGTCGATGGCCCGGTTCGGCTCGGACAAGCCTGACCTGAGGATGGGGCAGGAGCTCGTCGACTGCACCGACTTCTTCTCCGGCACCCCGTTCCGCGTCTTCCAGTCCGAGTACGTCGGCGCGGTCGTGATGCCCGGCGGTGCCGCCCAGCCCCGGAAACAGCTGGACGCCTGGCAGGAGTGGGCCAAGCAGCGCGGCGCCCGCGGCCTGGCCTACCTGCTGGTCAAGGAGGACGGCGAGCTGACCGGCCCCGTGGCCAAGAACATCAGCGACGAGGAGAAGGCCGGCATCGCGGCGCACGTCGGCGCCGAGCCGGGGGACTGCCTCTTCTTCGCCGCGGGTGCGGTCAAGAGCAGCCGGGCCCTCCTGGGGGCGGCGCGCCTGGAGATCGGTCGACGCGGTGGCCTCATCGACGAGGACGCCTGGAGCTTCGTGTGGGTCGTCGACGCGCCGCTGTTCGAGCCCACGGCCGACGCTCAGGCCGCCGGTGACGTCGCCGTCGGCGGTGGGCAGTGGACGGCCGTCCACCACGCCTTCACCAGCCCCAAGGACCTGGACGACTTCGACCAGGACCCCGGTAACGCGCTGGCCTGGGCCTACGACATCGTCTGCAACGGCAACGAGATCGGCGGCGGCTCGATCCGGATCCACTCCCAGGACGTCCAGAAGCGCGTCTTCGCGCTGATGGGCATCGACGACGAGGCGGCCCAGGAGAAGTTCGGGTTCCTGCTCGAGGCCTTCGCCTTCGGTGCACCGCCGCACGGTGGCATCGCCTTCGGCTGGGACCGGATCTGCGCGCTGCTCAGCGGATCGGACTCCATCCGTGAGGTCATCGCGTTCCCGAAGAGCGGCGGCGGGTTCGACCCCCTGACAGCGGCTCCTGCACCGATCTCGGCGGAACAACGCAAGGAAGCAGGCGTGGACGCGCCTGCGGCGAAGGATCCACTGCCGGACGCGGCGTCAGTCGAATAGTCGCGCCTTGGTAACAATCGCGCCTACTTCGGGCGTCGGGGCTTATCCCGGACCACTCCCTGAGCCTAGGGTCACCTAGTTCAGTCGGGACCCTGACTGGTCGTTCCGTCGGCGCCGCCAACCGAAGCGGGCCGCAACGAGGAGGAATACGTGAGAAGCAAGCGAATGTTCGCCGCGGTGGCGGTGACTGCAGCCTTGGGCCTGGTGGGCTCGGCCTGCGGCGCCCCTGCTGCGGACGAGGGCGGTAAGAGCAAGGGCAACCAGAAGACCTCGTTGAACCTCGGCTGGAACCAGCCGATGTACTCCTACAACGAGCTCACCTCGAACGGCAACGCCACGGCCAACGCCAACATCAAGTACATGATGAACGGCCAGTTCTGGTTCGTCGACGCCGAGGGCAACCTCCAGGCGGACACGTCCTTCGGAACCTACGAGAAGACCAGTGACGACCCGCTGACCGTGAAGTACACCGTCGCCGACGACACCAAGTGGTCCGACGGCACTCCGGTCGACGCAGCCGACCTGCTGCTGGACTGGGCGTCCCAGAGCGGCAACGTGAACACCATCGACGCCGACAAGGTCAAGACCGACGACGCGACCGGCCTGCCCAAGAACACCAAGGGCAAGGTCTACTTCGACAGCTCCTCGGTCGGCCTCGGCCTGGTCAAGGAGACCCCGGTGATCAGCGACAACAACAAGTCCTTGACGCTGGTGTACACCAAGCCCTTCGCGGACTGGCAGTACGACATCACCGTGAGCGTCCCGGCGCACATCACCGCGGAGAAGGCTCTCGGCATCAGTGACGCCCAGCAGGCCAAGGACGCCTTTGTGAAGGCGGTCCAGGACAAGGACAACGCGAAGCTGGAGAAGATCTCCAGCTTCTGGAACACCGGCTACGACTACACCTCGATGCCCAAGGACCCGGACCTCGCGCTCTCCAGCGGTGCCTACGTGCTGAAGAAGTTCACCGAGAACCAGTTCCTGACCCTGGAGAAGAACCCGGACTACAAGGGTGACCACGCGGCTTCGATCGACCAGCTCACCGTCCGGTGGAACGAGGACCCGCTGGCGCAGGTCCAGGCGCTGCAGAACGGCGAGCTGGACATGTTCTCGCCGCAGGTCGACTCCGACACCGTCAAGGCCGCGAAGCAGTTCGCGGACGCGGACATCAAGACCGGCGTCGAGGGCACCTACGAGCACGTCGACCTGGTCTTCAACAACAAGGGCCCCTTCGATCCCGCCAGCTACGGCGGGGACGCCGCGAAGGCGCTGAAGGTGCGTCAGGCGTTCCTGCACGGCGTTCCGCGCCAGGAGATCGTGGACAAGCTGATCAAGCCGATCAACCCCGAGGCCCAGGTGCGCAACTCCTTCGTCAAGACCGAGGGGACTCCGGGCTACGACGAGATCGTGGCCCAGAACGGCTCCGCGGACTACTCCGAGGTCGACCCGGCCCTGTCGCTGAAGCTGCTCAAGGAGGCAGGCGTCAAGACGCCGGTCAACGTCCGGATGATGTACGCCGCGGACAACGCGCGCCGGGCGAGCGAGTTCCAGATCTACAAGGCTGGGCTCGCCAAGGCGGGCTTCAACGTGATCGACAAGCAGAGCCCTGACTGGGGTTCCAAGCTGGGTGACGGGACCTACGACGTGGTCTTCTTCGGCTGGCAGTCCACGACCCCGGCGGTCAGCGCCGACCGCGAGATCTTCGCGACCGGCGGGCTCAACAACCTCAACGGCTACTCGAACAAGGAGGTCAACGCCCTCTTCGACGAGCTGGTGCTGACCTCCGATGAGGCCAAGCAGGTCGAGCTCCAGACCCAGATCGAGAAGAAGCTGTTCGAGGACGCGGTGGGCATCACGGTGTTCCAGTTCCCGTCGGCGAACATCTCCAACAAGACCCGGGTGACCGGCCTGGCTCCGGCCATCCTGGCCCCGACGATGTTCTACGGCTTCTGGGACTGGAAGATTCCCGGCAACTGAGCCACCCATCAAGTGCCTGAGGTGGGTACCGTCGCACTGCGGCGGTGCCCATCCGGGCGCTCCGTCAGTCCCACATCGTGTGAAAAGGTCTGGTCTCCCCGATGGTTGTCTTCCTGATCAAGCGGCTGGTCACGTCCCTGGTGGTGGTCCTGATCTCCACGGTGATCATGTACTACCTCGTAGCGGCGTCCATCGACCCGCTGGAGGACCTGCGGATCAGCACGGCACCCAACAAGGACGTGCAGATCGCGAACCGCATCGCACAGCTGCGGCTGGACGACCCGGTCATCCTGCGCTACCTGGACTGGCTCAAGGGGGCGGCAGGCTGCCTCTACGGCAGCTGTGACCTCGGGGAGAACTGGAAGACCAACCAGCCGGTGACCTCGCTGCTCCAGGGCGCGGTGGTGACCACGATCCAGCTGGTCACGGCCGCCACGGTGCTGGCGATCATCCTCGGCGTCGTCGTCGGCATCGTCAGCGCGCTGCGGCAGTACTCCGGCTTCGACTACTCGATCACCTTCGTGTCGTTCCTGCTCTACTCGCTGCCCATCTTCTGGGTGGCGGTGCTGATGAAGGTCTACCTCGCGATCGACTTCAACAACTTCCTGCGCGACCCGTCGATCTCGTGGCTGGTGGTGGTCCTGGTCGCCCTGCTGGCAGGCGTCGCGGTCTCGGCCGCGATCGGCGGGGACCGGAACACCCGGCTGCGCACCTTCGCGATGGCCGGCGGCGCTGTCGGTGTGCTGATGGCCTACCTGAGCATCACCGACTGGTTCGCCGGCCCCTCGGTCGGGATCGTGCTGATCATCCTCAGCTCGGTGGCCTGGGCCTTCGTGATGACCATCCTGAGCACGGGGTTGCGCAACCGGCTGGCGCTCTACTCCGCGCTCTCGGTCGCCGTCCTCGGAGCGGTGCTGTGGCTGCCGATGCTGTACTTCTGGGACTACGCCCGCTCTGCCGGGATCCTGGGCTGGCCGCTGGTGTTCGCCATGTTCCTGCTGGGGCTCGCGGTCAGTGCCGGCATCGGCCTCGCCTGGGGCGGCCCCGACCGGACCCGCTCGGCCCGCACCGCAGCCCTGACGGCCATCCCGGTCTCGGCGATGCTCTTCACCGACCGGCTTCTGCAGAGCTGGGACTCCTACCTGAACAACAACTCGATCAAGGGTCGGCCGATCGCCACCCTCGGGAGCGCGACCCCCAACCTGGGCGGTGACTTCTGGATCCGGACCCTCGACCTGAGCATGCACCTGCTGCTGCCGACCGCGACGTTGATCCTGATCTCCTTCGCCTCCTACACCCGCTACTCCCGGGCCTCGATGCTGGAGGTGATGAACGCCGACTACATCCGCACAGCCCGCTCCAAGGGACTGACCGAACGCACGGTGGTGATGCGGCACGCCTTCCGCAACGCGTTGCTGCCTCTGGCCTCGATCGTGCCGGTGGACATCATCACCCTGCTGGGCGGCGCGATCATCACCGAGACCGTCTTCGGCTGGTACGGCATGGGCCGGCTGTTCGCGAAGTCCCTGGGCGACAATGTGCAGGACCCGGTGATGGCCTACATCCTGATCGTCGGCATCCTGGCCGTCGCGGCCAACCTGGCGGCCGACCTGATCTACTCCGTCCTCGACCCAAGGATCCGGGTGTCGGCATGAGTACCCCGCTGGAGCCCACGGGCGACGTCGACCTCCCCGAGGAGGACGTCAACGAGAACGCCATCGAGCTCAAGGACGTCGAGGGGCTCTCCCAGGGGCAGATCATCCGGCGTCGCTTCTTCCGGCACCGCGGTGCTCTGGGCGGCATGGTCGCCATCGGGCTGGTCGTGATCCTGGCCTACACCTCGATCGGCGCCTTCGGGATCCCCGGGTGGTGGAAGTTCGATGCCACGACCCTGGGGCAGGTGGAGAACGGTGGTTCGCCGAGCCTGAGCCTGCCGGGCTGGCTCGGCGGTGGTGGGTTCAAGATCGGCGACCACCCCTTCGGTCAGGACGAGATCGGACGCGACACCTTCGCCCGCACCATGCAGGGCACCCAGACCTCGATCAACGTGATGGTCGTGATCAGCGTGGTCGCCGCCCTGCTCGGGATGGTGGTCGGCGCCCTGGCGGGGTACTTCCGCGGGTGGATCGACGAGCTCCTGATGCGGGTCACCGACCTGTTCCTCACCTTCCCGATCGTCGTCATCGGAGCCGTGCTGGGGCGCATCGCCGGTGGTGCCGGCGCGTTCTGGCTCGCCCTGGCCCTGGGCGTCATCATCTGGCCCACCCTCGCCCGGCTCGTGCGGGGCGAGTTCCTCACCCTGCGCGAGCGCGAGTTCGTCGACGCTGCCAAGGTGGCCGGGGCCAGCAGCTTCCGGATCATGCGTAAGCACATGATCCCGAACGCCATGGGCGTGATCATCGTGAACACCACGCTGCTCGCCTCGCAGGCGGTGCTGCTGGAGACGGCGCTGAGCTACCTGGGCTTCGGCATCCAGGCGCCGAACGTGTCGCTGGGAAAGATGATCTCGGACTACCAGTCGGCGTTCTCGACCCGTCCCTGGCTGTTCTGGTGGCCGGGGCTGTTCATCGTGCTGATCGCGCTGTCGGTCAACTTCATCGGCGACGGCCTCCGTGATGCCTTCGACCCGCGCCAGAAGCGGGTTCCGTCCGCGCGCCAGATGGAGAAGGCTGCTCTCCGCAGCGACCAAGCAGCACGGCAGAGTGAGGAAGAGCAGTGAGCGCCGTCGACGCTTCAGGCTCCCGGCCCTCAGAAGGCGAGCGCCAGGACGCAGCACGCGACCAGGACGCACCCGGTGACCAGCACCGGCAGCTGCCACACCACGTCGAGGGTGTCGCGCTCGAGGTGGGCGGTGTCGAGATGTCCGGCCAGGCGCATCGCCTGAAATCGGTCCGCGACGGCCAGGGCGACCGGACTGCTCTCGCCCCGGGCTCGCGCCCGACCTGCGGGGGCCGCCGCGGCCCAGGCCGTGACCGGGCCGTACGACGTCCCCAACCTGAGGCCGTAGCGTCCGTCGATGTCGGTCACAGCGGGCCACGGGACGTGGACGGTTCGCACGATGTTGCCCACGGTGACGCCGCCGTCGGAGATCTCCACGTACGGCTGACAGAACGCCGCCCAGCCGAGCAGGCCGAACAGCACCAGCACGGGGCCGAGACGGAGCACCGTCTCGAGCCCGCCCGCCGCGGCCGACACGAGGCCCACCCCTGCCACCGTGATCATGGACATCCCCAAGAAACGGGCCGAACGGGCGCGAACTCGCACCGTCGTTCCCATGAGCCCAGCCTGACAGATGGTCCTACCGCGGCTCCACCGGCAAGGAGAGTCAACCGATGAGCATCTTCCGCCGAGACCGTGACCGAGACGAGCCCGGCGCCGAGGGCGGTAACGGCCTGGGCGGGACCGTCGTCCCCGAAGATGACGGGCCCATCCTCGAGGTCGAGAACCTGAGCGTGGCGTTCTACGTCGACGGCGACTGGTTCCCGGCGGCTCGGGGACTCAGCTACTACGTGGACCCCGGTGAGGTGCTCGCGATCGTGGGGGAGTCCGGCTCCGGCAAGACCCAGTCCGCGATGTCCCTGGTCGGGCTGCTGCCCGAGAACGGGCGATCGAGCGGCAGCGCCAAGCTCAAGGGTCAAGAGCTCGTCGGGCTCACCGGAGCCCCGCTGCGACGGATCCGCGGCAAGGAGATCGCGGTGATCTTCCAGGAGCCGATGACCGCGATGAACCCGGTCTACACGATGGGGTTCCAGATCGTCGAGACGATCCGCTCGCACTTCGACGTCTCGCCCAAGAAGGCCAAGGAGCGCGCGCTGGAGCTCCTCCGGATGGTGGAGATGCCCGATCCGGAACGGCGCTTCGACTCCTTCCCGCACCAGCTCTCCGGCGGTCAGCGACAGCGCGCCATGATCGCCCAGGCGCTAGCCTGCGAGCCGCAGCTGCTGATCGCTGACGAGCCGACCACCGCACTGGACGTCACGGTGCAGGCGGAGATCCTCAAGCTGATGCGGGACCTGCGCGAGCGGGTGAACGCAGGCGTCCTGCTGATCACCCACGACATGGGTGTGGTGGCCGACATGGCTGACCGGATCGCAGTGATGAAGCAGGGCCGGATCGTGGAGACCGGCACGGCTGAGGAGATCTTCAACCACCCCCAGCACGACTACACCAAGCAGCTGCTGGCGGCGGTGCCGCACTTCGGCACGGTCAGCGTCTCGGAGTCAGAGGCGCGCACCGAGCAGGATCGTGCCACCGCCGCGGCCGAGACCAGGGAGCCGGTGCTCGTGGCCGACCGGCTGGTCCTGGAGTACCCCAAACGCGGCAACCAGCCGGTGTTCCGGGCGGTGGACGAGGTCTCGCTGACGATCAACCGTGGCGAGGTGGTCGGGCTCGTCGGGGAGTCCGGCTCGGGCAAGACCACCATCGGTCGCGCGGCTCTCGGTCTGCTGCCGGTCGCCGGGGGCAGCCTGGAGGTCGCCGGGGTGCAGATGAAGGGCGCCCGGCACAAGGACCTCAAGCCGCTTCGTGACCGGGTGGGGATCGTCTTCCAGGACCCGGGCTCCTCGCTTAACCCCCGGCTCCCGGTCGGGGAGTCGATCGGTGAGCCGCTCTTCCTGCACCGCCAGCTCAAGGGCAAGGCGCTGAGCGCGGAGGTGGAGAAGCTGCTCGACGACGTGCAGCTGCAGCGCGGCTTCCGCAACCGCTACCCGCACGAGCTCTCGGGTGGTCAGCGACAGCGTGTCGGCATCGCTCGCGCCCTGGCCCTGAAACCGGACCTGCTCGTCGCCGACGAGCCGACGTCAGCGCTCGACGTCTCCGTGCAGGCCAAGGTGCTCGACCTGTTCCAGGAGCTGCAGCGCGAGCAGGGCTTCGGCTGCCTGTTCATCAGCCACGACCTCGGTGTGGTGGAGATCCTCGCCTCGCGGATCGCCGTGATGTACATGGGAAAGATCGTCGAGCTCGGGGAGCGCGACCAGATCGTGCGCAGCCCGCAGCACGAGTACACCCAGCGTCTGGTGGCCGCCGTACCCGTGCCGGACCCGGCCGAGCAGCGCATCCGCCGGGAGGCCCGGGACGCCCTGATCACGCGGGCCGGCGCCTCGTGAGCCCGGTGAACCACGGCGGATAGTGTCGGGGCCGTGGACGGCCTCTTCGCATACGACGGACCCGGGTCTGACCGCGACCCCGGTTCGTCCCCACCGCCGCCCGGCGGGGGGACGCTGGCCGGCAACACCCACGACTCGGCACCCCTGGCGGTGCGGATGCGGCCGCGACGCCTCGACGAGCTGGTCGGACAGCAGCACCTGCTCGCTCCCGGCGCTCCGCTGCGCCGCCTGGTCGAGGGCGACCAGCCGATGTCACTCCTGCTCTGGGGTCCTCCCGGCACCGGCAAGACGACGATCGCCTCGATCGTCTCCGGTCAGACCAACCGGCACTTCGTCGAGGTCTCGGCCGTGGCCGCCGGTATCAAGGAGGTCAGGGCGGCCATCGACAGCGCGCGCGCCCGGCTCGTCAAGAGCGGGCAGGAGACGGTGCTGTTCGTCGACGAGGTTCATCGGTTCACCAAGGCGCAACAGGACGCGCTGCTCCCCGGGGTGGAGAACCGCTGGGTCACGCTGGTGGCCGCGACCACGGAGAACCCCTTCTTCTCGGTGATCTCCCCGTTGCTCTCGCGGTCGCTCCTGCTCACCCTGGAGCCGCTCACCGACGACGACGTCAGGGGTGTGATCCAGCGCGCCCTGACCGACCCGAGGGGACTCGAGGGTCAGGTCACGCTGGAGACCGAAGCGCTGGACCACCTCGTCCGCCTCGCCGGGGGCGACGCGCGAAGGTCGCTGACCTACCTCGAAGCCGCCGCCGGAGCGGCCCTGGCGCAGGGCCTGGAGACCGTCGACCTCGCCACCACCGAGACGGCGGTCGACCGGGCCGCGGTCCGCTACGACCGCCAGGGGGACCAGCACTACGACGTCACCAGCGCCTTCATCAAGTCGATCCGGGGATCGGACGCCGACGCCGCGCTGCACTACCTCGCACGCATGGTCGAGGCAGGCGAGGACCCGCGCTTCATCGCGCGCCGGCTCGTCATCCTGGCGAGCGAGGACATCGGCCTGGCCGATCCGACCGCGTTGACGACGGCGATCGCGGCGGCCCAGGCCGTGCAGCTGATCGGCATGCCCGAGGCGCGGCTCAACCTGGCACAGGCCGTCATCGCGCTGGCGCTCGCTCCGAAGTCCAACGCGGTGATCAAGGCGATCGACGCCGCCAGCGCCGACGTCCGGGCGGGCAAGATCGGCCCGGTCCCGGCCCACCTGCGCGACGCCCACTACGGCGGATCGAAGAAGCTGGGACACGGCCAGGGCTACCAGTACTCCCACGACGCTCCCTTCGGTATCGCCGCCCAGCAGTACGCGCCCGACGTGGTCGAGGACGCCACCTACTACCAGCCGACCAACCTGGGCGCCGAGGGCGGTTTCAAGGAGCGGTGGGAGCGGATCCGTCGCCTCGTCCGCGGCAGGTAGGGTCGGGCACCATGGAAACGCCCGTCCTGATCGCCGGCGCCCTCGTGCTGCTGATCCTCCTCGCCGTCGTGCTGGCCGTAGTGCTCGCCGTGGTGCGCCGCAGCCGGGCAGAGTCACGCCGGGACCTGGCCTCGGCACGGGCCGAGACGGCCTCGCTGCGGGAGCGGGTGGACCGGGTCACCGAGCAGCTGGAGCGCCAGGCCGGCACCATGATCCGGGTCGACGACCCGGCCTACGTCATCACCGACGCCGGCTCGCCGGCGCTCGAGCGCCGGGTCTCCGACCGTGTCGTCCTGACCGCCACGGTGGGGGAGCCCCTCGTCAAGGCGCTCGCCTTCGGCCACGGCCTACGACGTGCCCTCGGCGCTGAGTCCCGCAACAAGATCCGGTTCGAGGTGCGCCGTGAGGTACGCCGCGCCCGCAAGCAGCGTCGCCGCGAGATGAAGGACGCCTGGCGTCGCATGCAGGCCGAGGACCGGGCCGTCGCGCAGGAGACCGACGCCGCGTGAGGACGACCCGGTGAGCAGGGGCTTGTGGTTCGTGGCCGGTGCCGGCGCGGGCGTCTACGCCATGGCCAGGGCACGCCGGGCCGCCGAGGCGTTCACCCCCGAGGGGCTGCGTGACCGGATGGCCGGGCTCGGCCTGGGGGCGCACCTGTTCGCCGAGGAGGTGCGGGCGGGGATGAACCAGAATGAGACCGAGCTGCACGAGCGACTCGGATGGACGCTTGACGGACCTCCGGCGCTGGTGTCGGGTTGCGAGACCCACGCTGAGGCAAGCCCCTCGAGCGCCGAGATGTCAACCACCGAAATGGAGAACAGCTAGTCGTGGACACCGCCGAGATCCGCCGCCGCTTCATCGCGCACTTCGAGGCAGCAGGTCACCAGGCCGTGCCCTCGGCGTCGCTGCTGGTGCCGGACCCGAACCTGCTGTTCGTGAACGCGGGCATGGTCCCGTTCAAGCCGTTCTTCCTCGGCGAGGAGACGCCGCCCTACAACCGCGCGGTCAGCGTGCAGAAGTGCGTGCGCACCCCGGACATCGAGGACGTGGGCAGGACGACGCGCCACGGCACCTTCTTCGAGATGTGCGGCAACTTCAGCTTCGGCGACTACTTCAAGCAGGGTGCGATCGAGCTCGCTTGGGACCTGGTCACCAAGCCGCTGGCCGACGGCGGCTGGGGACTGGAGGAGAGCCGGCTCTACCCGAGCGTCTATGAGGACGACCCCGAGGCGGTCGTCCTCATAGACGCTCGGGTAGAGCCGGCTCTCCTCCAGTCCCCAGCCGCCGTCGGCCAGCGGCTTGG
>JBKJON010000218.1:0-2962 GCA_046595715.1 Marmoricola sp. | reverse complement strand
CGATCCGGCGGGTCCATTCGCGGGCTCATCCGTGGGCGGGGTCTCCTCAGCGGTGCAGCTCGACGCCGCGGAGTCTGCTGAGACCCTCGTCGAGCACGTCCTGCTCCTTGCAGAAGGCCCACCGGACCAGGTGCCGACCATGCGGGGAGTCGTCCTCGTAGAAGCCCTGCGTCGGGATGGCCACGACCTTGGCCCGGTCGACCATGGCCGCGCAGAACGCCACCCCGTCGGCATGACCGAACCCCGAGACGTCGGTGGTCACGAAGTACGTCGCCTCCGGCACGTGCACCTCCAGCCCCAGGGAGCCGAGGCCTTCGCACAGCAGGTTCCGCCGGCGCTCGAGGTCGTCACGCAGCTGCCGGTGGAAGGACTCCTCGTGGTCGAGCGCGTGCGCGATGGCGGGCTGGAAAGGGGCCCCCGAGGAGTAGGACAGCCAGTTCTTGGCGCCCTCCACCGCCGCCACCAGGTGTGCGGGCCCGCTTGCCCAGCCGATCTTCCAGCCGGTCAGCGAGAACGTCTTGCCCGAGCTCGAGATCGTGACCGTCCGCTCGAACATCCCCGGCAGCGTGGCCAACGGGACGTGGGTGCGACCATCGAAGGTCAGATGCTCGTAGACCTCGTCGGTGACGACCACCAGGTCGTGACGCGTGGCGACGTCCGCCACGGCAGCGAGCTCAGCCTCGTCGAGCACCCGGCCAGTCGGGTTGTGCGGGGTGTTCAGCAGGATCATCCGGGTGCGGTCGGTGACGGCCGCTTCGAGCTCGTCCGCGACGAGACGGTAGTCCGGCGCACGCAGGGTCACCGGGCGGCGAACGGCCCCCGCGAACTGGATCATCGCGCGGTAGCTGTCGTAGTAAGGCTCGCAGACCACCACCTCGTCGCCCGGATCGACGAGGCCCAGGATGGCACCGGCGATCGCCTCGGTGGCACCGGTGGTGACGACCACCTGGTCCGGGGTGAGGTCCAACCCGTAGTGCCGCTGCTGGTGCCGGACGAGGGCGGCCACCAGGTCGGGTGAGCCGTGGCCGGGCGGGTACTGGTTGCGGCCCGCCCGCATCGCGTCGTACGCCGCCTCCACCACCGACGCGGGTCCACTCACGTCCGGGAACCCCTGCCCGAGGTTGACCGAGCCGGTACGGGCCGCGATGACCGACATCTCGGCGAAGATCGTGGTGCCGACGCCGTCCAGCCGCTTCGCGGCGCGGGTGCGCGGGAGGTGGTTGGCCATGGGCGCGACTGTAACTGCGCGAACCAGGGGCCGAGGGGGGTGGAACCGGTCCAGGCGGGCGGAGAAGCGGCTGGTCAGGCTGACGACCTGCTCCGAGATCTTCCGCACCGACGACCGGATGCCGCCTTCGGGCACCTGGTGAAGGTCACAGCGAAGGGTGGTCGGGGGAGCGGATAGCCTCCGGGCATGTCTGTGAGTGATCCCGACCTTGCCCTCGACGTCGACACCTGCTGCCGCCTGACCGGGGAGTTCACCCTCCGCTCGGGACAGGTGGCCGCGGAGTACTTCGACAAGTACCTCTTCGAGGCCGACCCGGTCCTCCTGGCGCGGGTGGTGGCCCAGATGGAGCAGCTCGTCCCGGAGGGCACCGAGCTCCTCGGCGGTCTCGAGCTCGGCGGCGTGCCGATCGCCACCGTGCTCAGCGCCCGCACCGGCCTGCCGGCCCTGTTCGTGCGCAAGCAGGCCAAGGCGTACGGCACCTGCAAGCTCGCCGAGGGCCAGGACGTCGACGGCCGCCGGGTCACCCTGGTCGAGGACGTGATCACCACCGGGGGCGCCGTACGCGACGCCACCCGTGCCCTGCGCGGGGCCGGTGCGATCGTCGAGACCGTGATCTGCGCCATCGACCGCAGCCCTGATGACACCAACCCCCTCGACGACGTCGGTCTCGAGGTGCGCCCTGTGCTCACCAAGGCGCAGCTCGACGCTGTGCGGGGGTGAGCGCAGTTTTTCTGGTTAACCAGAAAAACTGCCACTGACCCCACGATGCATCGTTGGGTGGGGGAGGTTTCACTGGTTAACCAGAAAAACTTCAGGCCTGCTGGTTCGCCTGCCGGCGGTGCTTCCACCACTCGTAGGCGATCGGGATCACCGAGACGAGCAGGATGGCGATGATCGCCTTGTCGATGTTCTGGCCGATGCTGGGGAAGCTGCGGCCGAGGAAGAAGCCCATCAGGGTGATGACGAGGACCCACAGGGCCGCCCCGACCGCGCTCCAGAGGAAGAAGCGGTCGCGACGCATCCGCGTGACGCCCGCGACGACGGTGATGTAGGTCCGCACGAAGGGCACGAACCGGCCGATCACGAGCGCCTTGTTGCCGTGCTTGTCGAAGAAGGCGTCGGTCTGGTCGAAGTACTTCTTCTTGAGGATCTTGCCCTCGCGCTGGTAGAGAGGTGGGCCGATGGCCCTGCCTATCTCGTAGCCGATCACGTTGCCCGCGAAGGCCGCGGCGGTGAGCAGCAGGATCGCGACCACGAGGTCCGTGACGCGTGGGCCGGGGACGATGCTGCCGCGGGTGGCGACGAACAGACCCACCGCGAACAGCAGAGTGTCGCCGGGGAGGAACGGGAAGAAGAGCCCGCACTCGACCAGCACGATCACCAGGCACACCCAGAAGAACGCGGGCCCGAACTGGTCGAGCAGCCAGTTGGGATCCATCCACTTGATGCCGAAGAGCAGCGGCTGCAGGCCAATCACCCGGCTGAGACTATCCGGCTCGACCTGACCGGAACCTGTCCAGCCCTACCCTTGCGGCTGTGAGTGAGGACGAGCGGGCGCCGTACGATCCGATGCCGCACGGGCCGGAGGAGGTCGGAGTGGGTCCGTGGGCGGGAGCGCTGCCCACCGGGGAGCAGTACGACGTCGCTCTCCTCGCTGAGGGGGACCGGCGCAACGTGGTCGACCGCTACCGCTACTGGACGATGGAGGCGATCGTCGCTGACCTCGACACCAGG
>JBKJON010000092.1:0-25213 GCA_046595715.1 Marmoricola sp. | reverse complement strand
GTGCTCGCCGGGGTCTGGGCGCTGGGCGCCTTCCTGTCGGGACGACTGCACCTCGGTCGACGGGCTCGTGGGACCGAGGTCTTCGTCCGGCCGATCGTGGCGCCGATCATGCTCGGGTTGCTGCTGGCCGCGATCTTCGTCCTCGGCTCGCTGGTCGTGCGCCAGATCCCTCCGCTGGCGGCCTACGTCAGCTCCGTCCTGGACTACGCCGACAAGGGCTCGCTGACCCTGCTCGCCGTCATCACGTTCTTCAACGGCATCGCCGAGGAGCTCTTCTTCCGCGGCGCGATGTATGCCGCGATCCCGAAGTACCCGGTCGTGTGGACGACGATCGCCTACGTCGTGGCGACGCTCGCCACCGGCAACATCATGCTCGCGTTCGCCGCGATCCTGCTCGGCGTCGTCTGCGGGCTGGAGCGCCGCGCCAGCGGCGGCATCCTGGCACCGATCCTGACCCACATCACGTGGTCGTTGTCGATGCTGTTCATCCTGCCGCTGTTGTTTGCCTGAAGGCAGCCGGCGGATGCTCCGATGCTCCGCGTCCGGCTGAGACTTCCGCCCCGGGACTTTCGGGTCCGCGGATCGGGACCTTCTGCCCTACCGATCTCTCGTCCTTTCGCATGGACTGGTGGGACCGAGGGACGTCTCCGCATCCGGATCGACCCGGTTTCGCCGCATCGAACCGACCGAGGTGGCCGACTCCCTCCCAGGGAGGTGCACAGTGTCAGCCCTAGCCGCGTCGGGACCTCTGAACGGTCCGGCCACCTATCTGGACTGGGGATGGGTCGGAATCTCGGTTCCCAACCTCGTCGTCATGCTGCTGACCATCGCGGTCTTCGTCCTCGCCCTGGTCCTGCGGCTCCCGGATGAGGGGGAGGAACGCTGATGGACGTGAAGGATCCCGACGCGGTGCCAGAGGTCGACCCCCGCATGTGGACAGCCCGGCTGCGCACCAGGTTCTTCGGGACGTTCCCGCCGGAGAAGCTGCTTCCCGACAACCAGCCTGCCTACGTGGCGTCATGGATCTACGTCTTCGGAGTGGCCTCCCTCGCAGCCTTCATCATCCTGGTGGTCAGCGGACTGGTCCTCACGTTCGAGGGCCCCTCGTGGTATCACAGCTCGGGCGTGGGCCATTTCGTCAACAGCCTGCACTTCTGGGCTGTCCAGTTGTTCATGCTGGTGCTGACCGTTCACCTGTTCGGAAAGTTCTGGATGGCAGCCTGGCGGGGCAAGCGGCTCCTGACCTGGATCTCCGGGGCCCTGGCCTTCTTCTCGGCGATCGGCACCGCCTTCACCGGCTTCCTCGTGCAGTCGAACTTCGAGTCGCAGTGGATCGCGTTCGAGGCAAAGGACGGACTCAATGCGGGGGGGATCGGGGCCTGGTTCAACGTCGCCAACGCCGGCCAGATGCTGCTCATCCACGTGGCACTGCTGCCGGTCGCCGTGGCCGGCCTGATCGTCTGGCACGTCCTGCTGGTGCGCAAGCACGGGGTCGTCCCGCCCATTCCACTGCCCACCGCTCCTGGAGCCGCTCGTGAGCAGGTCGACCAGGAAAGGGTGGGGCCATGAGGGGCGCAACCAGGCGTCGTTCACCGGATGTCGCCGCTCAACCATGGGCCGGGGCAACTCGTCGCTACGACATCGTCAAGGAGTTCGTGATCGCGATGGCGGTCATGTCCTTGCTGGCGCTGGGATTGGCCGCTGTCTTCAGCTCCCCGGATGAACCAGCGCTGACGTTCCAGGGGTGGGCGACCAGCGCCCCGGACAACTTCTACGCCGTCGCTGTCCAGGAGCTCGCGGGCACGAGTGAGGCTGCCGGCTACGGCCCGCCCTACAACGCGGGCGACGGGCTCAACGTGGGACCCCTTCGACCCCAGAAGTGGAGTGGTGTCCAGATCCCCGTCGACCCACCCAGCGACTTCGTGGTCAAGCCGCTCAAGACCGACACCTCTTCCGATGTGGCAAGCGCGCTCACGCAGTGGCAGTCAGCAACCTCCGCCCAGCAGTCCACGTGGGCCACCGGCTACGACGGTGCCATCCAGGCGACCGCGGACACCGACGGCGCGGTACACCCCGGCCGGGTCCCGACCAGTGACTACGGACCGGTCCCGGTGATGGCCGCGGGACTGCTCACCATGGGTCGGTCAGGCGCCCTCGACGCGGCGATGACAGGGCAAGGCAGCTTCTACCAGGACGACAACACCAAGCAGATCCTGTTCCTCGGCGATGGGTCCTACCTCGATGACGCGGCCACCGCCATGAACCTGCAGGGCAACACCTGGGGCATGATGAACGGCACCCACAGCTACCCGGGCCAACCGTGGTTGTGGTGGGCGTCAGTGTGGTATCAGATCCCGACGTTCAACCCGGCTGCCGACGCCACCACGACGACGTCGTTGCAGGACAATGCAGATGAGTGGATCTTCCTGATCGTGGGCTTCCTCGGGGTAGGCATCATCTTCTTCCCGTTGATTCCGGGCCTGAACAGAATTCCCCGCTGGCTCCCGGTGTACCGGTTGATCTGGCGCGACTACTACAAGGGGTACGGCAACAGCCACCTGACCTGACGTGCGAACGACTCGTCGGGGTGGTCCCACTTCGCGGCGCCGAGGTCGCGACTGGTGCCCCGAGTGATGCCGCGATCTGGCACGTCCTGGGGAAGATCCCCACCGTTGACCGGCCCCGAAGTGTGGCGATGCGAGCCGGCGCTCTGCGCACTCGGGCCGAGAAGGTGCGACGAAAGAAACGAGACCCCACCGTGGACGCCATCGTGACCGCCATCGCGGTCGAGCTGGCCCTGTCGGTCGTGATCACAGCCGACAAGTCCGACCTGGAGCTCCTGGTCGATGGCTTCGACGTCAGGCGGTCTGGCCGAGCCCGGGCTCGGCCACCATCCCGCGCAGGGCGGCGAGGATCCGGATGAGCAGCCGGGAGACCTGCATCTGGGTCACTCCGATCTCCTCGCCGATCTGCTGCTGGGTGCGGTCGTCCCAGAAGCGCCTGCGGAGGATCAACAGGTCACGGGGCGACAGCTCGCTCAGCGCACCCTGGAGAAGCATCATGTTCTCGGCATGCAGGTAGTCGTCGCGCCCGTGGACCAGCAGCGCCCCCAGGGTGTCGGCCGACCCCGTCTCCCCGACCGGTGTGTCGAGCGAGGTCGGAGTGAAGGCCCCGTTGCAGGCCAGGGCCTCCGTGACGTCGTCGAGGTCGATGCCGAGGGCCTGGGCGATCTCGGCCGGGCGAGCGGCTCCCCCCTCGGGGTGTGCCGGGTCCTCCATGGCCGCGTTGATGCGGGCCTGCAGGTCCTGGAGTCGTCGGGGTGGGCGCACGGCCCAGCCGGCGTCCCGGAAGTGTCGCTTGACCTCACCACTGATGGTGGGCACCGCATAGCTGAGGAAGTCCTTGCGCAACGTCGGGTCGAACCCCAGCACGGCCTTCACCAGCCCGACCGAGGCGACCTGCACGAGGTCGTCGAGCAGGATCCCGCGCGAGGAGTAGCGACGAGCGATGGAGCGCGCCACCGTGAGGTTGAGGACGACGATCTCCTCACGGAGGCGTCGGATCTCCTCCTCGTCCGTCGAGGCGACGATCCGTTCCCAGAGACGGGCCGTGGACTCTCGCATGTGGAGGTCACGGGAAGGGGTGTCAGACACGTGATGCTCCGTTCTCGGGAAGGGACATCCCGGGGGGCACGTCGAGGAGACCGCGCCGGGTGACCTCCAACGCGATCGCGTGGAGCTTGGTGTTCGTGTGCTGGCTGACGTGGCGCAGGAGGTCGAAGGCGCTGTCGGCGCTGAGCGAGAGGGTGGACATCACGATGCCGACCGCGACACCGATCTCCCGGTTGCTGGTCAGCGCCACCTCGAGGTTCTCCACCACGGCCTGCTGCCGGGTCACCGACTCGGCCAGTCGCTGGCGCTCGACGGTCGCCAGCGCACGATCCACGAGCAGCTGCGCGAGGAACGGAGTCGCGGAGTCCTGTTCTTCGAACCGCATGGACACGGCTCCGCGATAGGACGGAAAGTCGCCCGTTCCAGGGGCCTCGAAGGGAGTGATCACGTTCGACCCCTGCGACCGGTGGTGGCGGTCGACCGCGTCCCGGGGCCAGCTCACCGCATAGACCTTCTCGTCGGAACCGGAGATCGTGGCGGTGGCAGACTCGCAGATCGTCGGAGCGCACAGCCGCACCAGGCTGGAGAACACCACGGCCGGTTCGGCGGAGCAGACAAGTTTCTCGGTCGCCTCGATCGCCACGGCAAGTGTGGAGTCCCCACCGCCCACCAAGGGCGGTGAATCGCGGTTCATCGTCGAGTCGACCATGCGGAATCTCTCCGAAGCCTGGCCCGGTGTGGTCCCCCGATTGACACCGGCGCCGATAGAAGTGACGGCTGGCTCGTGGTCCGAACCCCTCCAGATCGTCTCGCAAACCAGTGGGATTGCGCCGACCCGAATGCATGCAAGATGGCAGGCGTCGTCGCGTCCCTTGCCCGCCCGGCACCGCCTCCGCAGGATGGTGGGACACCAACCGGCAAGGGGCACCAGTGACCACTGGTTCGGCAGCACCAGGTCCTCAGGACCTCGTGCTCGGCGTCGTGGCCGCGTCCGCGTCCTACGACCCCGCGGGCGTACGCCTCCAGCTGGATCGTGGCCTCGAGATCCTCGGACTCGGGGGCTGCCTCGACGAGGTGGTCTTCCCCGCGATGCGCCACGTGGGGCGGAACTGGGAGTCAGGGATGTTCGACATCGGGGCCGAGCGGCTGGCGACCGAGACCGTGCGGGCGTGGTTCGAGATCCTCGCGCTGCAGACACAGCCGCCCACCGAGGCGGCGCCCGTGGTGCTCGCGTGCGGTCCGGCGGATCAGCACTCGCTCGGCCTCGAGGCGCTCGCCCTGCTGCTCCGAGCCGAGGGCACCCGGTGCCGGGTGCTCGGCCCGAGGACCTCGGTGCGCGCCCTCACCACGGCCGTGCGGGCGAACAGACCCAGCGGCGTGGTCATCGCCTCCCACCTCCGGGCCAACCGGGCGCGCGCCACCGAGGCGCTCCGGGCGGCTGCCGACCTGGGCATCGACGTCTTCTACGCCGGTGAGGCCTTCGCCACGGTTCGCCTCCGCCGCAACGTGCCCGGGACGCATCTCCACTCCGACCTCAGGGGTGCCTGCGCGGTGGTCCTCGGGACCTCGAACGAGGTGAATCCCGGCTGATCCCGTTCGAGACACCCGCCGGCGGGAGATCCGCGCCTATTCTGTGCAGGGTGACCGGCCTGCCCATCGCCGAGGTGTCCCGTCAGCTGGGCGTACCCCTTCCCACGCTGCGTTCGTGGGAGCTGCGGCACGGCATCCCGCCGATCGAGCGCGTGCCCGGGAAGCACCACCGCTACTCGCCGGAGGAGCTGCACGCCCTGCGGCTGATGCGCGACGAGATCGCTCGTGGCAAGAGAGCCAGTCTCGCGGCGGAAGCCGTCCGGGAGCTCCTCGACACCACGGGTCCGGCTGTGGCGCACATCGCCGCTGTTCTCGACGCGGCCGACCGCTCGGACCCGGTGGCCTTCCGGGGCCGCCTCGACGAGGCACGCGACGAGCTGGGCGTGGGCGCCTGCCTCGACGACGTGCTGCTGCCCGCGATGCAGCAGGTCGGGCTGTGGTGGCAGACAGGTCTGTGCACCGTGGAGGACGAGCACCTGGCGACCGAGGCGGCCCGCGCCTGGCTCGAGACGCTCAACTCCTCTGCGCCTCCTCCGTTGCACGCGGCCCCGATCGTGCTGGCCTGCGGGCCGACGGACCTGCACACGATCGGTCTGGAGTCCCTGTGCGTCCTCCTGCGCCACCGGGGCTGGAGCGTCCGCCTCCTCGGGGCGCGGACCTCGGTGCCCGCCCTGACCGCGGCTGTGCACGCGAGCAGAGCCCAGGCTGTCGTCCTCGTGTCCCACCTCAGCAGCGGCCGAGGTCGCGCCATCCAGTCGCTCCGCGCCGCCCAGGACCAGGGAGTGAGGCTCTTCTACGCCGGCAACGCGTTCACCTCGCCCCGGAGCCGCCGGAGCATCCCGGGGACCTACCTGGGCACCCGGCTGGAGCAGGCGTGCGCGGTGATCGAGGCCGAGCTCACCTGAGCCGGGAGCGTCTCAGCTCCCGACGCTCGGTCTCCGTCATGCCGCCCATGACCCCGTGGTCCAGACCCGAGTCCAAGGCCCAGGCCAGACAGCTCTCCAGGACCTCGCAACGGGCACACACACGCTTGGCGATCTCCATCTGGTCACGGGCCGGTCCGGCGTCGCCGATGGGGAAGAAGAGCTCGGGGTCCTCCTCGAGGCAGGCCGCAAGATGGAGCCACTGCATGACAGACGTTCTCCTCCTGCCCCCCTGCTGGGGCAACGCTGCCCGGTACCCGGCGACGACGCCCGGCAAACGCAGGCAGGTGAGGAGGGCCCGAACCCCGGGCGGCTCAGGAGTTGCGACGGGCGATCGAGGTGTTCAGCGTCGTCGCGAACGCACACCACGCGGGGTACGGCGCCAGCGCGGCTCCCAGGGAGGGCTCGACCGCGCCGACCCGTTTCACCAGGCCGGCCGAGTGGGCGGCCAGGAGCGCGCACCAGGCGCTGGAGAGCCACGGTTTGCGGACCCGCCAGAAGAGCACGCTCCAGCCGGTGTTGAGCAGCAGGTTGACCGCGAGTGCACGGCGCAGGTCGGCGGCCTCGTCGTTGCGCCCCTCACCCTCCAGCGTGGTCAGCGCCGCGGCGGTGACGACCGCGAGGTCGGCGTACAGCGGGGTCCAGACAAGCGGGTAGGCGATCGGCGGTGGGTCCCACGGCGGCTTCTCGAGGGCGTCGTACCAGTCGGCGTCCGGCGTGGTCGCCGCGGCGCCGACGCCCGCGCTCGTGAAGGACGCCGCCCCGGTGAGCGCGAGGTTGCGCAGGCCGCGACCGCTCAGCAGGGTCCTCCAGGCACTGGTCATGCGGACTTCTCCTCGACGGGCGGGCCGCCGGGCGCGCGGTCGTCGAGCCCGGCCATGCCCCAGCGAACCAGGGCGGTGGACAGGCCGCCCGCGCGCGCTGCGACGGCGATCCCCGGACCGTAGACGGGAAGCCGCAGCGACCGCCGCGCCCACGTGGGCAGCAGGGCCACGCCACCCGCAGCGATCAGCGCGTAGCCGGCCCGCGCCGCGAGCGGGACGGGCGGGTTCAGCAGCATGAAGCGGGTGGCCTCCCGGGCCGCTGCGGTGCATGCGAGCTCGGGCCGGTAGTCGGCCAGGACCTGGTCGAGCTCAGCCACCGTCGTGGGCAGGTCGGTGGCTCCCAGCAGGCTCGCCGCGCGGTTGGTCTGCTCGACGTAGACGTCGGCCTCCTCGGGGGTGAGCGGCTGCGCGGCGTAGGCCTGGTAGGCCGTCAGGAACGACCAGATCTCGGCCACGTGGACCCACCGCAACAGGTGCGGGTCGCTGGCGGCGTACGGCTGGCCGCACTCGTCGATGCCCTTGACCACGAGGTGGACCGAGCGCACGCGTTCGATCGACCTCTCGGCGTCGGCGATAGTGCCGAACGTGGTGACGGCGAGGTAGTGGCTGGTGCGCTGCAGCCGGCCCCAGGGGTCACCCTTGTAACCACTGTGCCCGGCCACCCCGGCCATCGCCGAGGGATGCAGCGACTGCAGCAGCAGGGCCGAGATACCACCGGGGAACATGGCCGCGTCGGCGTTCACCCGCCAGATCGGGTCGTCGCTGGTGAACCAGCGCTCACCCTCGGCGCCCCAGATCTTCGCGGCTCGCTCGGGGGCGTCGTCGCCGGCCACCCGGGACCGAAGCGCGAGGCCCAGTCGACGTTGTACGGCATGCGCGGCCGCAGCGGGGATCTCGCGTGGTGTGGGCACGGTCCGACACTAGCCAGCACCCACAACGCCCCTCGCTCACCGGCGTCGCCCGGTCCCGAACATGCCGCGCACGATCTCGCGCGCGGCGCTGCGGGCGACCTGGCGGAACGTCGTCGAGGTGACGACCTCCTCGAGCACGGACTTCTCCTTCCTGGTCGGACGCCGGGTGGTGCCTCCGGAGGGTCGGCTGCGCGAGGCCTTGTCGGCCTCGCGGCGGAGCCTCTCCTCGGCCGTCGCCCGGTCCGTGGACTCCTGCTCCTGCCGGGCCGCCGCCGCACCGGCCTCGAGCTTCTCGGCGAGCATCTCGCGGGCGGACTCGCGGTCGATCGCCTCGGCGTACTTCGCGAAGAGCGGCGAGGCCGCGACGCCCTGCTCCATCGCGGTGGGGTCGGCGGCGCCCATCAACGACTCGGGGGCACGCAGCCGGGTCCAGGCGACCGGGGTCGGCGCCCCCCGCTCGTTCATGACCGTCACGATCGCCTCGCCGATGCCCAGCGAGAGGATCACCTTCCCGAGGTCGTCGTAGGACGAGTGCGGGTAGGTGTTGACCGTCTGCTTGAGCGCCTTGGCGTCGTTGGGGGTCGCCGCCCGCAGCTGGTGCTGGACCCGTGAGCCGAGCTGCGCGAGCACGTCGTCGGGTACGTCGGTGGGTGACTGGGTCACGAAGAAGACGCCGACACCCTTGGACCGGATCAGCCGCACCGTCTGCGCGATCGCGGCGAGGAACGCCTTGGACGCGTCGTTGAAGAGCAGGTGCGCCTCGTCGAAGAAGAACACCAGCTTGGGCTTGTCGACGTCGCCGACCTCGGGCAGGTCGTGGAACAGGTCGGCCAGCAACCACATCAGGAAGGTCGAGAACACGGCTGGCCGGTCGACGAGGTTGGGCAGCTCGACGAGCGAGATCAGGCCCTTGCCGTCGGGCGTCGTACGCAGGAAGTCGCTGGTCTCGAACTCCGGCTCCCCGAAGAACGCGTCCGCACCCTGGTCCGAGAAGCCGATGAGCTCACGCAGGATGACGCCGGCCGTGGCACTGGAGAGTCCGCCGAGGTCCTTGAGGTCGGCCTTGCCCTCGTCGGAGGTGAGGTACTTGACCACCTCGCGCAGGTCGGCCAGGTCCAGCAGCGGCAGCCCGGCCTTGTCGGCGTAGTGGAAGACCAGCCCGAGCGAGGACTCCTGGGTGTTGTTGAGCCCGAGCACCTTGGACAGCAGGGTCGGACCGAAGGCGGTCATCGTGACGCGGAGGGGGATGCCGATGCCCTCACCACCCAGGGCGAAGAACTCCACCGGGAACCCCTGGGCGCTCCACTGCTGGCCCAGCGACGCCGCCCGCTCGACGATCTTCGGGTTCTCCTGCCCGGCCACCGAGAGCCCGGAGAGGTCGCCCTTGATGTCGGCCGCGAAGACCGGGACGCCCGCCGAGGAGAGCTGCTCGGCCAGGAGCTGGAGCGTCTTGGTCTTGCCGGTGCCGGTGGCGCCGGCGACGAGGCCGTGCCGGTTGAGCATGGCCAGCGGGATCTTGACGGGTACGCCGGTCAAGGTGCTCGCGTCCACCATCAACCCGCCGAGCTCGAGGGCCGGTCCGGTGAACGCGTAGCCAGCCGCCACCTCGGTGCTGATCGGGTCCGTCGGAGGCGTCCCGGGCGTCTGGGCCGGGTCCGGGCTCTGGGTCATGCCGGTCAGAGTAGACCGCGAACCGGGGAGCCGGCCCGGACCCGTGGCTCGCCGCTCGAGAGCCGGTCGAGCGGACCCTCCCTATGATGGCGCCGTGATCTTCAAGCGCGTGGGTGACGGGCGACCGTACCCGGACCACCACCTCCGCCCCCGTGACTGGGCGGCGCTGCCGCCGCGTCCCGTGCGCCTCGACGACCTCGTCACCACCAAGGACACGCTGCAGCTGGCCGCCCTGCTCGACGAGGACTCCACGTTCTTCGGTGATCTGTTCGCCCACGTCGTGGAGTGGCGCCACGACCTCTACCTCGAGGACGGGCTGCACCGTGCACTGCGAGCCGCCCTCCAGCAGCGTCACGTGGTCCACGCCCGCGTCTTCCAGGCCGAGGACTGAGCGACCGTGACCGGACGCAGGATCACCACGGCTGTCACGCTCCTGGTGCTGATGGGCGTGCTCGCGGGCATGGCGGTCTACGGCTTCAAGAGCGCGACCTCCCCCCTTCCCGGCAGCGCCGCGACGAAGAAGGCCTGCACCGGGGCCGCGAAGCAGGTCGAGGAGTACCTCACACGCAGCGAGGTCCAGGTGAGCGTCTACAACGCCGGCAAGCGCGAAGGTCTCGCGGCCTCGACCCTCGACCAGGTCGAGGCGGCCGGGTTCCGGGCCGGCAACGCCGGCAACGCCCCGAAGAGCTCGAAGGTCCGCCGGGCCGTCGTCTGGACGACCAAGCCCAACGACCCGGCGGCGGCCCTGGTCGCCAAGGCCTTCGGCAAGCGGACGCTGGTCGAGGTCACCGACACCGACCTCGGTCCCGGCGTGGACGTCCTGGTGGGCGACAAGTTCAAGGGCCTCGCCCCCAACGCCCCCCGGCGGATCAAGCTCGCCGCTCCGGTCGAGACCTGCGTGCCGGTGACCTGACCTGTCACGTGGCCCAACAGCTGACCCGTCAGCTGGGGGGCCTCTTGCCCAGCCACTGGGCGAGACGTCCACCGACGGAGACCGCGCGGA
This sequence comes from Marmoricola sp., assembly GCA_046595715.1. Lineage (GTDB taxonomy): Bacteria > Actinomycetota > Actinomycetes > Propionibacteriales > Nocardioidaceae > Marmoricola. The sequence continues at coordinate 14,680 of JBKJON010000092.1, read as the reverse complement.
GCCGTTGCTCGGTCTCCATCCGGTCCTTGCGGGGGGTGACGACGAGGATGTCGTCGCCGTGACGCAGGACGGTACGCCGCTCCGGCACCAGGGTCTTCCCATCACGGACGATCAGGGCGACCGACGCCCCGACCGGCAGGCGCAGCTCCCCCACCTCGACGCCGTGCATCAGCGACTTGGGCGAGATCGTCACCTGCAGCAGGTCGGCCGCGACCCGCTCCAGCGGGGCCGCCTCCACCTCGAGGTCGCGGGGCTCGCTGCGACGCGCCACCTTCAGCAGCTTGGCGACCAGCGGCAGCGAGGGAGCTGTGAGCAGGGTGTAGATCACCACGATCACGAAGACGATGTCGAAGAGCTCCTGGGCCCCGTCGATGGCCTCCGCGAGCGGGATCGTGGCCAGGACGATCGGCACGGCACCACGCAGTCCTGCCCAGGAGACGAAGGCGAGCTCGGGCAGCTTCAGCGGCTGCACGAGCGAGGCGACCGCCACCGAGATGGGTCGCGCCAGGAAGGTGAGTCCGAGGCCGGCCACGATGGCCGTGATCACGGTGTCGTGGTCGATCCGGTCAGGTATGACCAGCAGCCCGAGCATGACGAACAGACCGATCTGGGCCAGCCACGCGACCCCCTCGGAGAACGACCGGGTCGCCGCTCGGTGAGGCAGGTCGGCGTTGCCCAGGATCAGCGCGGCGACGTACACCGCGGCGAAGCCGGAGCCGTGCAGGGCCGAGGAGCCGGCGTAGGCCAGGACCGTGAAGGAGAGGATGGCGAGCGGGTAGAGGCCCGAGCTCGGCAGCGCCGAGCGACGCATCAGCCAGGCTCCGCCGAAGCCGACGGCCAGACCGCCCAGGACGCCGACGCTCAGCTCCCAGGCGATCTCCCCGGCGAAGCCCAGCACGCTGTGGGCACCCCCGGCGCTGACCAGGGTCACCAGCACCACGGTCGGGGCGTCGTTGAGGCCCGACTCGGCCTCGAGAGACCCCGTCAGCTTGCGTGGCAACGGAACCCGCCGGAGCACCGAGAACACAGCGGCAGCGTCGGTGGGCGAGGTGACCGCGCCCAGCAGCACTGACAGCTGCCAGCTCAGCCCGAGGACGTAGTGGCCGAAGACGGCCATCACCAGCACGCTCACCCCGACGCCGATGGTCGCCAGCGAGACGCCGAGACGCATCACCGGCCTGATCTCGGGCCAGGCTGTGGTCAGACCACCCTCGGCGAGGATCAGCATCAAGGCCCCGAAACCCAGCGCATGCGCGAGCTCGGCGTCATCGAACCCGATGCCGCCCTCTCCCAGGGCCACGCCCATCAGCAGGTAGATGAGCAGGCTGGGCAGACCCACGCCGACGCTGAGACGCACGGCGAGAATCGCCAGGAGCAGCACCCCCGCCCCGACCAGCAGGAACTGGTCGAGTGTCTCTACGTCGAGTGTCATCAGGGGCCCTCGGCGGTCGGGTGCGGAGCGCTCATTCTATGAGCCCCGTCGACCCCCGTGGCCTCGCGCACGTCTCGACCGACCCAGAGCCGTCTAAACCGTTTGGCCCGGGCCATGGCTTCCGGTCAAATGAACCCATGGCAACCAAGCGCCGGACCACGAGCCCCGCCTCCCGGAGAAACGCCTCCACCGCACCGCACCTGGTCGAGCCGCAGCTCAAGCACATGACCGATGCGACGTTCAAGGACTTCCACGCCGCGATCTCGCGCGGGTTCCAGGAGCCGCCTCGTCCGCAGACACTGGAGCTCGACCGTGCGATCTTCCAGAACAAGCGCATGTTCGGCTTCAAGGTCGGTCGTCGCTGGGTGTCCACGTGCGGCGACTTCGAGCGTCGGCTGACCGTGCCCGGCGGGGAGGACGTACCGACCGCCGCGGTGACCGTGGTGACCGTCCACCCGCCGTACCGCCGCCGCGGACTGCTCACCGCGATGATGGGCCACCAGCTCCAGGAGATCGCCAGACGCGGCGAGCCCCTGGCCGCGCTGTGGGCCTCGGAGTCGTTGATCTACGGTCGTTTCGGCTACGGCCCGGCGACCAGCCGCGCCGTCCTGACCGGCACCAACCGACGCCTGGGCTTCCTGCCGGGTGTCGGCAGCTCTGGGTCGGTCGACGAGGTGACGCGTGAGGCGTTCCTGAAGGTCGCGCCCGGCCTACACGCCGCGATGCGGCCTGATCGTCCCGGGACCATGGTGCGCGACCGAGAGGTGTGGGAGTTCGCGGTCTTCGACCTGGAGTTCGCCCGCCACGGCGCCTCCGAGATCCGCTACGTCCTGCACTACGACGAGACCGGCGACGCGGACGGGTTCGCGACCTACCGCTTCCAGGAGAAGTTCGACGAGGAGCCGGAGAGCGAGATCAAGATCAAGGAGGTGTGGGCCGAGGATCCGGCGGCGTACGCCGGCCTGTGGCGCTACCTGCTCGACCTCGACCTGGCCCGAACTTTCCGCCTGTGGAGCGCGCCCCTCGACGAACCACTGCGCCACCTGGTCACCGACGCCCGCGCGGTCGTCACCTCGATCACCGACAACCTCTACCTGCGTGTGGTCGACGTCGAGGCCGCCCTCGCCGCGAGGAAGTACGCCGCCGGCGTCGACCTGGTCATCGAGATCGACGACCCGATCCTGCCCGCCAACACCGGCAGCTACCGGATCGTCACCGACGGAGACCCGGCAGGATCGACGGCCCAGGTGACCCGGGTGACCTCGGCCCCCGACCTCTCGATGGGCATCCTCGAGCTCGGCACGATCTACCTCGGCGGCGTACGCCTGACTGACCTGCACCGCGTCCGCCGCGTCACCGAGCTCACCCCCGGCGCGGTCGCCGGCGCCTCCGCCGCCTTCGGCTGGCACCGCGCGCCGTGGTGTCCGGACATGTTCTGAGGGCCCACGAACGCCGGGCCTGATCGCCGGGCCTGATCGTCGGGCCTGATCGTCGGGCCTGATCGCCGGGCCTGATCGTCGGCCTGATCGTCGGGCCTGATTCGCCGGGCCTGATCCGCCGGGCCTGCGGGTGGGTGCACCATGTCCAGATGTGGATCAGGCAGCTGGTGCGTCTCCGGTGGCTTCTGGCGCGGCTCGCCCTCTTCGCGCTCGCCCTCATCTCCGTGTTCGTCCTCGTCTACGTGCTCACCGTACGCACGCTCGAGGGGCGTCTGCTCGGGGATGCCGCCCTACGGGGCGCCCTGCTGACCAGCTCACGCCTCTCCGGGACGACCGAGCGGGTGCTCGACGCGGTGTCGGTGGCGTCGTTGCTCGCCACGGTGGCGCTGATCGCCGTGATCGCACTGGTTCGACTGGCGCGGATGCCGGGGTTGGCTGCGCTCACGATCCTGGTGGGGTCGAACGTGTCCACCCTGATCCTGAAGAACTACGTCCTGGCCAGACCCGACCTCGGGGCCAACGAGATCACGCCCGCCACCTTGAACAGCCTGCCCAGCGGACACGCCACTGCGGCGTTCTCCGCCGTCGTCGCACTGGTCTTCGTGCTCCCTCGCGAGTGGCGCCTCACGACCGCGGTGTTCGGGTCGGCGTACGCGACGATCACCGGGCTCGCGACCATGGCAGCGGGATGGCACCGCGCAGGCGACTCCATTGCCGCCTTCCTGCTGGTCGGGGTCTGGGGGATGTTCGCGGCCGCTGTCCTGGTCGGCACGCGCGCGTCTTCTTCGCCCGCGTCTGGATCGTTCGCCTCGGGCGGGAAGCGACCCCTGCGTTGGCTCGAAGCCGTGACCGTCGGCTGCGTGGCGCTGGGGGTGACCCTCGGGCTGGCGCTGACGGCGGTGCCTTCGCTGCGAGACACCACGGTGGGGTCGGCGGTGGCCTTCATGGCCGGCGGCCTGCTGATCGCCGGGACCTCGGCCGCTGTCCTGATCGCGGTGCTCAGCGCGCTCGACCTGACCGAACAGCCTCTCGAGACGGAGTCCTCGAGCAGCGGCTGAGCGCGGAGGTCAGCGAGGAAGGGTGAACACGAAGGCGCTGCCGTTCTGTTCCGGACCTTCGTGCACGTGGATGCGTCCTTCGTGACGCTCGACGGCACGGCGGCAGATCGCGAGCCCGATCCCGGTCCCTGAGTAGCCGGCTGGGTGTGCGCGATGGAAGTCGTCGAAGATTCTGGCCTTGTGCTCGGTCGGAATGCCGATGCCGTTGTCGGAGACGCTGATCTCCAGCATGGGTCCTCGGGTCTCAGCGGTCATCCTGATGCGTGGTCGCACCCCTGGGGCGACGTACTTCACCGCGTTGGAGAGCAGGTTCTCGATCAGCTGGCGCACCAGCGCCGGGTCGGCGTTCACTCTCATGCGCGGCTGGATCTCGATGACGGGTCGTGCGCTGCCCTCACGACGCAGCCCGGCGATCCGCTCAGCCAGCTCGGTCAGGTCGAGCTCCTGGATGTCGAGCGGCCGGTCTCGAGCGACGGTGTAGGCGAGCAGGTCCTTGATGAAGTGACGCATCTGCGCCGCGCCCCCTTGGATGCGCGCCACCATCTCGAGCCCCTCACCCGGGTCCAGGGGGCCCTCCGCGAAGGAGTCGGCGAGGACTTCGGCCCACCCACCGACCACCCCCAGCGGGCTGAACAGGTCGTGCGCGACGACTCCCGCGAACGAAGCGAGGTTGTCGTGGTCCCGTCTGTCGACGGTGACGTCTCGGAAGGTGACCACGGCACGGTGGCGCTCGCTGCCGGCGAGCCCGGGCACCGGGGTGGCAGTCACCTCGAGGATCCGGCGCGCGACCGTCTCAGGCCGGTGGACCCAGTAGTCCTCGGCGACGACGTCCTCACCCGCCAGTGCCCGCACGAACGGCAGCCGGTCGTGGGGAACTCGGGCCCCGTCCGAGGAGAACAACGCGGTGTGGGCGGCGTCGGGGACCGGGGACCGGGGGTCGTGGTCGTCTCCGCTCACCGGCTTCGGCGACTCCGTCAGACCCAGCAGCCTTCTCCCGGCGGGATTGCGGACGACGGCACGGCCGTCGGCCTCGACGACCTCGACGCCTTCCTGCATGCTCTGGAGCACCGCACTGAGCAGCGCGGCACGTTCGGCCTCGGCATGTTCGGAGGCCGCGGCTCGTGCCAGGGCCTCGACCCGCTCGGCGATGCTGAACGCCAGGGTCATCGCCGTGATGGACAACACGATGAGGAAGAGCTGTGCCATGAGCGCGCTCGACCGCGGATCGCTCAAGGACACGAACGCGCCCCGGTCGTGGAGCGTGTAGAGGACGGCGGCGGCCCCGGAGACCAACGTCTGCAGGCCGGCAGAGGCGGGGGTGAGTCGTACGGCGGCCCAGACCGTGGTGAGCATCAGCAGGAACGTGCTCGGAAACTCCGAGGACCGCGCGAACACCGCGACGTAGAAGACCGCGGTGACCGTGACGATCGCCCCGGCCTCGAGACCATGCGGGTCAGCAGGAGCGAGCAGTGCTGTACGCACGCGACGCATCAGCTCCCGCGGGGAACCGCCGCTGACCAGGGCCGGGGCCAGCTGCAACGCCACCGACGCGATCGCCACCATCCAGGCGAAGTTCTGGGCACCCACCAACGCCAGCTCGAGCAGCTCACCGGGCGGCACCAGGCCCAGACCCGTCCACCGAAGCACCGCGGTCACCGCGGACGCCGAGGCGCACGCGATCAGGAACGGCCCCACGTCCGCCACCCGTGCGAATGCCCTGGTGCCCCCGCTACCCCACAGAGAGGGAGCGAGCCTTCGCATCACGAGGAGGTAGACGAGCGGCTGCACCACGGCGAGCACGCCGCCCAGCAGTGCCTGGCCGAGAGTGCCCGCCGTCGCCCCGATGATCAGTCCGGTGGTCACCGCGAGCGCGACCAGATCGGTAGGCAGCGTGCGGCGGGTGCCGCTGGCCACCCAGATGATCCCGATCCCCGACGCCGGCCAGACGAGGCTGAGGCCCGCGGACTCCAGGAAGGTGGCCCGCCCGACCCAGGCCGCCACGAGGAGAACGACCGAGAAGGCCACCAGGCGCACCACGCCGGATCTACGGCTCCCGGTCCCCTTCACACGCGAGACCGGATGGGGGGGCTGGGTGGGACATGCGTCGAGTATGCCCCTTGGGCCCGGTTCCGCCCCTTTCCGTGACGCAGAAGCAGGGTGGATGCGCACAAACCTTTGTCAGTCGGATCTCATCCGAAGTCCCGCAGCACTCTTCCTTCGATGTCGCGCAGGACCTCGTCCGCACTGGCCGGGCTCACCCGCCCTCCACGTCGAGCGTCGAGCACCAGCGCACGCTCGATGTCGGTGGCCTCTCGCAGGACTCGGTCGAGCTGCTCGATCATGTCGTCGGTCCCCTCTGCTCCTCCCCGCCGCGCGCGCCCGATCGCCTCCTGCGCGGAGAGATATCCCTCGTACTGGAGAGTCGCAGCGTGCGCGACCTCGTCGCGCACCCCTTCCAGCCCTTGCCCACGCAGATGGTCGAGCGCCGCCTGCGCTGCCCGGCGCCGCAGCTCGGCCACCTCGGAGGCGTCGTCATCCTGACGGCCGACGCCCAGCAGCGAGGTGAGCGGCGCGAGCGTCAGGCCCTGGAGCACCAGGGTCACCAGCACGACGGACAGCGCGACCACCACGATCTCGTCGCGGCCCGGGAAGAGCGTGCCACCCTCGATCGAGGCCGGCAGGGCCAGCGCCGCCGCCACGGTCACCACGCCCCGCATCCCCGCCCAGGAGACGACCGCGGACTCCCGCCAGCCGCTGGGCCAGGCCACGTCGCGCCGCTGGGCCGCACGACGAGCCAGCGAGCTGCTCGCGAACACCCAGGTCGCGCGCAGGACGATCAGGGTGGCGACCACCAGTCCCGAGAGCACGAGCGCGTGGCGGGTCACGTCGGTCGCGCCGATGACCTTGACGAGCTCGTACCCAAGCACCGCGAACACCAGACTGGTGATCAGGAAGTCCGCGTAGGACCACACCGCCCTGCCCAGCAACCACCCCTGGGATGTGGTGGCGGCATGCCCGTAAGTGCGCAGGAACAGTCCCAGGGCCAGCACGGCGAGCACCCCGGACCCGCCCAGTCGCTCCGCGCCGACATAGGCCATGAAGGGGGCGAGCACGGTCAACGTCGTCTCCGCGTAGGCGTCGTGGACCACGGAGAGCAGCCACTTGGTCAGCACGGCCAACGCGAGACCGACGAGAGTGCCGGCCACGAGGCCCACGACCAGCTCGAGACCGATGCCGACACCCGAGACCTCGCCGGTGACCACCGCCGCCAGGGTCACCTTGAACGCGACCAGCGCGGTCGCGTCGTTGAACATGCCCTCCCCCTCCAGGATCGTGACCAGACGATGCGGGAGTCGCAGCTTCCTGGCCACGGCCGTGGCCGCGACCGGGTCCGGCGGGGAGACCATCGCGCCCAGCATCAGCGCTGGCCACCACGGCAGGTCGTAGAGGTGAGCCACGAGCGCGACCACCCCCATCGTGACCAGCGTGAGCCCCACCGCGAGGAAGAACACGGCACCGGCGTTCTCCCGGAACTCACGCACCGTCGCCCGCTGGGTCGCCGCGAACAGCAGCGGAGGCAGCACCACCGGGAGGATCAGCTCGGGTTTCAGCTCCAGCTCAGGTGCGAACGGCAGCTGCGCGAGGCAGAGCCCGAAGATCGTGAGCAGCACCGGCTGCGGGACCCCGAAGCGGTCGGACAGCGGAGTCAGCGCCACGACGCCGAGGAAGAGCAACGCGATGAGAGCGAAGCTGTCCATGATGAACCACTCCCTCAGGCCGTCGGCACAGCGCGTTGCGCCGAGCCCCAGACTGACAGACGCGTGCGTCGGGACGGTCCGCAGGACGCGTCGGCGTCAGGACCGGGTGCCCACGTCCCATCGCCCGCTCAGGGCAGCATCCACCTCAGCGGCGGAGGTCGCGAGAGCTGCGATGTCGGCCTCGTCGAGCTGCTGCCGGTCGACGAGCCTGCGCAGTCGGGCCACCTCGTCGGCGACCGCCGACCGCTGGTGGGGCGCACACACCCAGGCGAGCTCCCGGAGGACCATGAACAGCCGGGCGAGCACGGCGGGGTCCTGCGCGCCGTAGCGCCCGGGTTGGTCGAGGGCCAGCCGAAGAAGCGCAGCAAGATCAGGGCGTGCGAGCACGACCCGGGTACGTCCCTGCTCGTCGTGCAGGATCCTAGGACCCAGGTCGCGCTGGGCGAACTCAACCAGGAGGGACGAGGAGTGCCCCAGCGCGTGGATGGCCGTCGTCGGGTCGTTGATGCCCGGCGAGAGTGCCTTGACGGCCACGTCGGTGAGCTGACGGAGCCCGAGGGAGACATCCTGGACGGAGGTAGGTTCGAACCCGGTGACCAGGGTCCCCCTCATCGTCGCCTCGATATCCGCCGAAGGGCGCTCGGCGGCGACGTCCGCCCGCACCCTCCAGAAAGCACCGACAGGGGTGTCCGCCACGAGCCAGGTGCCCGGACACACGTCGAGCACGACGAGGAGGTCCTCCTCCACGGCGACCTCGAGGAGGTCGTCCTCCTGGACGCGGACCAGGAATCCGGACGAGCCGGCGAGGAGAGCGGTCGAGGAGGCGCTGGGCACCAGGGACCCGAGCCGAGGGGGCACGCCCTCGGACTCGCTCAGCTCACGTCGCAGGCTGACGGACGCATCCTCGTGGACGCTGCGCAGCATGCTCTCGACACGGATGGTCTGCGCCAGGTGGGCCAGGAAGAAGATCAGGCCGACGACACTGGCCACGGCCAGGGCATAGGCCAACGTGACCGAGATGTCCGGCACGAACTCCGCCCGCGAGTCCGAGGAGGCTCGAACCGTGCGCAGGACGGTCAGCGCGTAGGCGAAGGTGCCGAGGAACAACCCGAGGGTCGCCTGGACGACCAGGTCCCGGGTGAAGGTCCGCAGCAGCCGGGGCGAGAACTGGCTGCTCGCCAGCTGGAGAGTCACGACGGTCAGCGAGAAGGTCAACGCGGTGACGGTGATCAGCGAACCGGCCACGGCGTCGAGGACCGTCCGGGCGGCATCCGCTCCCCCGGTGAACAGGTAGTCCTGGAGGCCGACCGGGACGAGTTCCGGATTGGCCGCCTCCAGCCTGGGCAGGCCTACCCCGAGGGCGATCGCGACCAGGACCGCCGCCGTCGGCACCGGCCACAGCTGGGTTCGGAAGCCGTCCCGCACGACCGCCCAGAGACTCCCCGGGCCCGAGCGGCTCACCGTGCGCTCGCGATCAGGCAGCCGGCGCCGGGGACGTAGCGGGTGAGCACAGGGGTCAGCGCCATGGGGTGGATGTCGCTCATCGCCAGGTTTCGTCTCCCTGCCGGACCACCTGCAGCCCCGTGGACTCCGGGAGCGAGGTGGCCAGCGCCAGAATCGTAGCGTCGTCGCGCAGGCGGGACCTTCGACCCCATGGTTGGGTCCGACCGACCCTGCCTTGACGGGTGGTCCGGGTGCCACCGTGGAGCGCATGAGCAGGATGAGCCACAGCGTCGAAGGCAGCGAGCTCCCGCACGCGAACTGCCGTTACTGCCATCAGGTGATCGTCGAGGCGGCCGAGATCGGTTGGCTCGACCCCACCCCGGGTGACAGCTACGACCTCTGTCCGGGCAGCCCGTACGGCGACCACGAGCCGAGCGACGCCCGCGGCGACACCAAGGGACTCTTCTGACCATGAGCTGACCCGGGCACGCTCGGGCTAGGCCCGCAGGACCTTGTCCATCGCCTTGCCCCTGGCCAGCTCGTCGACCAGCTTGTCGAGGTAGCGGATCTTCTGCATCAGCGGGTCCTCGATCTCCTCCACACGCACGCCACACACGACGCCGGTGATCCGCGACGCGCCCGGGTTGAGTCGGGCGTCGGCGAAGAAGTCCTCGAAGGTCGTGTCCTCGTCCAGATGGCCGGCCAGAGCTGACTCGTCGAAACCGGTGAGCCACTCGATCACCTGGTCCAGCTCGGCCTTGGAGCGCCCCTTCCGCTCCACCTTCGTCACGTAGTGGGGGTAGACCGCGGCAAAGCTGGTGGTGAAGATCCGGCTCATCCCTGCGACGGTAGTAGTCCCTCACATCACGAGCAACAGACACCCAGCAAGAGAGGGCCCGTGCCCGTCCGGGGTCCGTCCGGCTCACCGGGTCTGGCGCGCCGGACGCCGCCGGGCCGGTAACGTCACGATCTGTGACCCGAACCCACCCCACGTACGAGCAGCTCGCTGTCCTTCCGGCGTACACCGTGCAGCCTGTCCCGGTGCCCTTCGAGGACGCCAACGGCCACCTCAACGTCCGGCACTACACCGGTATCGCGAGCGAGGGGCTCGACGAGTCCCTGGTCGATCTGGGCATCCCGCAGAACTGGCCGGCCGAGGGGCACGCGTGCTTCTCCGCGGAGCACCACCTGACCTACCTGGCCGAGCTGCTGACCGGGGCCGAGATCTCCTCGCGGGTGCGACTCCTCGGGCGCTCGGAGCGTGCTGCGCACGCCTTGGTCTACCTCCTCGACGACTCCAACCAGCGGCTGAGCTTCGTGATGGAGGAGATCATCCTGCACATCGACATGGGCACCCGCCTCACCGCCCCGTGGCCCGAAGGCGTCGCGGCAGCCCTGGACCAGCAGATCGCCCTTCAGACCGGTCTGCCGTGGGAGGCCGACGTGTCGGGCTCGATGAGCCTGCGCTGACGCTGACGATCTGCAGTACCGTCGGGCATGCGAGCGATCGTCCAGGACGCCTACGGGTCGGTGGACACGCTCGCCCTTCGTGAGGTCCCGCGCCCGCAACCGGCCCGGGACGAGGTGCTGATCCGGGTGCGGCCCGCCTCGGTACACCCCGACGTCTGGCACGTCGTCACGGGGCGGCCAGCGGCGCTCCGCCTGATGGGCTCCGGCGTTCGTCGACCAAAGGACCGGGTTCCCGGCACGGACGCCGCTGGAGTGGTGGAGGCAGTCGGGGCGGCAGTGACCCGGTTCCGGCCCGGCGACGAGGTGTACGGCGAAACCATCCGCGGGATGCAGTGGCGCCACGGTGGGGCCTTCGCGGAGTACGCCGTCGCGCCAGAGGACGGGTTGGCGCTCAAGCCCTCCGGGGTCAGCTTCGAGGAGGCATCTGCGGTGCCGACGGCCGGCCTGATCGCCCTGCACCAGCTTCCCGAGCGCCGGGTGAGGCCCGGATGCCGGGTGCTGGTCAACGGAGCCGCTGGTGGCGTGGGGGCGATGGCGGTCCAGCTGGCCAAGTCGTACGGCGCCCACGTCACCGGCGTCGACCACGTTCGCAAGCTGGCCCTCGTGCGCACCCTCGGCGCGGACCGGGTCATCGACTACACCACGGAGGACTACACCCGCGGGACGGATCGGTGGGACCTGGTCTTCGACGTGCCGGGCAACCACACCTTCGCCGAGACCCGTCGGGCCCTCGTGCCAGGTGGTGCCTACGTGCTGATCGGGCACGACGCCTTCGGCTCGCAGGGCCACTACTGGCTGGGCAGCATCCCGCGCATGCTCGGGCTGGTGGCACGCTCAGTCGTGGTGCCCGAGCTGCGAGGCGGCTCGTTCGCCGCACCCGACAAGCGGTTGCTGATGACGACCCTGAACCGGCTCCTCGAGTCCGGCGAGCTCCGACCGATCATCGACAGCACCTTCCCGCTGTCCGAAGCGTCCGCAGCCTTGCGCCACCTGATCTCCGGCCAGGCCATGGGAAGGGTCGTGATCACCGTCGCCTGACCCGGTCGCGCTGTCGTGGCGAATCAACCCCGTCGGAGTTTGCCGCCATCGGGTTGGATGGCTCGCACGTCGAGTTCGGGAGGCTGGTCATGGGCGTCGACCTGGTGAACCTGCGTCGAGTGGTGGCCGCCTCGGCGTTGGTCGTGACGGCCGTGCAGGCCGCAGCCGCCGTCACGGGACTGCCGCGACAGCGGCGCGACTATGCCGACGGAGCCTGGGGACCAGGGTTGGCGGCGGTCGCACTCACCAGCGCTGTCGTCGGGAACGGGGACCCGTGGAGGCGTTGGGCCCTCGCCACGACCACCGCCGCATGGGCGACACGTCTCGAGCGACTGATGGTGAAGCGCTTGCGTGGCAGCGACGAGGAGGACGCCCGCTACACCGAGTTCCTCGACGGCGACTCGACGACGACGGTGGTGGCGAAGGTCTTCCTGACCCAGGCGGTCGCCCAGCTCCTGGTCTCCGCGCCGATCCAGCTGGCCGCGGCGAGCCAGCTGCCCCGGACCCGGCGGCGCTGGCTGTTTCCCGCCGGGATCGCGGTGATGGTCGCCGGGGCCGCGGTCGAGGCCACGGCCGACCGCCAGAAGGCTCGGTTCATGGACCGCGACCGCGACGAACGACCGGACGTGCTCGACACGGGACTGTGGGGATGGTCCCGCCACCCGAACTACCTGGGGGACTCCGTGCTCTGGGACGGCGCCTGGATCGCCGCGGCCGCCTCGGCCCCGGGACTGTGGACCGCACCCGCACCCGCGGCCATGAACTACCTGCTCATCTACGCCACCGGCGCCAAGCGAACCGAGGATCGGATGCAGGACAGACCTGCCTACCGCGACTACCAGCGCCGCGTCGCCTTCTTCCTGCGGCACCCAGGAGCGCCTGAGGGCCACGGGAGGACTGGCGACCTCCCTGGCGTGCGGCTCACGGGATCATGAGGACGACGCCTCCCGCGACGAGGAGGGTCGCGGCGATCGGGGCCACAGCTCCCTGGGTCCGGGCCCGGAGCACGAGTCCGTAGGCGGCCAGCCACAGCGCCCCACCGGCCAGCCGCTAGGCAGGCTTGCGTGCCAGGACGTAGAGGCGCTGCGTCGTCTCACCCCTGGCGGCGACCGGGCCGCGGAGGTACCACTCGAGGTCGACGAGCCCGGCACCCTCGACCGTCCGGACCAGGTCTCCCGGCTGGTGCTGCACGAAGTCGAGGGCCACGTCGTGGCCGAACCACTCGTCGAGGTGGCGGACCGATGTTCCGGCGTGCAGGGCGAGCACGAGCCACCCGCCCGGAGCCAGCGGCCGGGCCAGGGTCGCAACCGCGTCGGGCATCTCGGAGGCTGCGAGGTGGATCAGCGAGTACCACCCGAGCACGGCGGCCCAGCCCGGTCCCGCAGCGGGAGCGCTGAGCCGACCCAGGTCCCCGACTTCGTAGCTGCCGCCGGGGAATCGCCGGCGGGCCTCGTCCACCATCGCCCGGGAGAGGTCGATGCCCGTCGCCTCAGCGCCAGAGTCGGCGAGGTACGCCGTGACGTGTCCGGGACCGGATCCGACCTCCACCACGGGCCCACCGCTCGCATGAGCCGCCACCCGGTCGAGCAGCCAGGTCTCGAACGGCAGACCCGCGAGCTCGCCGACCAAGTGGTCGGCATAGTCGGTTGCGATCGCGTCGTACGACGAGCGCACGCGAGCGTCACGCTGGTCGGCTCCGCCCGCGAGGACGACGTCCCGGTCGGCGGCGGGCGCGTCCGTGGGCGGTGCGTCCGTGGGTGGTTCGGGAGACGTTCCCAGGAGATGGGCCCAGCGACGATCCTTCTGCCCGGGTCGCCGCTCGAGCTCGCGCACCAGGGGTTCGGGACGCTCGGCCATCCGTTGCAGGCAGGCCTCGACGTCACCCCGGTCGACGAAGCCGTGCAGCCGCTCCGTGCGGGTGCGCAGCTCACCCGGCGCCTGCGGGCCCCGTAGCAGCAGCAGCGCGAGGAGTGCCCGCTCGTCCGGTCCGAGCCCGAGCCGCTCGTCGAGGATCTGGTGGTACTTCAGGGTCCGGCGACCAGTGTCGGCCCAGACGATCCGCAGCAGTCCACGGTCCTTGAGCGACCGCGCCGTCTGCTCGACGACCTGGTGGTCGAGGTCGACGACCGGCTCCCGGTTGTTCGTCTGGTTGCAGGCGGTGCGCAGCGCGTTGGCGGTGAGGGGGTACGACGCCGGAACCGTCGTCTGCTTCTCCAGCAGACTGCCGAGGATGCGCTGGTCGACGGGGTCCAGGACGGGGAGCTCGCTCACGTCGTCAGGCCTCCGCTTCGGCTTCCTGAGCCTGACGCCGCTCGTGCAGGCGCTGCTGTGCCGCCGGCAGGAATGCCAGGCAGGGGGCCTCAGCGTCCGGGTGCTTCTCGTTGAGGTGGAAGATCCACCGGTCCATGGCCGCCATGAAGCCGTTGTCACCACCCGGCCGGTAGGCCGACCAGCTGAGACGTCCCCGGGCCACACAGGAGCAGCAGCTGATCTTGTAGAGGAACTGCTGCTGCCCGTCGAGATCGATCTTCACCCTCGCGAGTGGGCCCGCCTCGGCAGCAGCCTTCTTCTCCCGGGCAGATCGGCTGGCCGTCATGTCACACCCCTGTCGTCCTCGGCACGTGGAGCCTACGCCCGGGTGAGCCGTCGGCTCGGCCTGTCCTTGCTACCCCGAGGCCGAACCCCGGGGACGGGTCAGGGCGGCACCTGATGTGCCGCCCCTCCTCCGCGGCGCACACTGGAGACATCCAGGGCAGACGCCCCGGCCGCAACCGAAGGAAGGCCCACGACCATGAGCAACATCCAGGAGAGCTTCGCCCGTCAAGGACTGGTCCGACCGCAGGACAAACGGGTGCTGGGCGGCGTGTGCGCCGGCCTCGGCCGACGGTTCGGCCTCGGGCCGTGGACCACACGACTGCTCTTCGTGCTGCTGCTGATGGTGGTTCCCGGCAGCCAGATCCTGATCTACCCGGTCCTGTGGATCCTGATGCCGTCGGAGGAGCGGGTGACGCTCCAGGCGCCGACGACTCCGCCGGCGCCGAC
>JBKJON010000486.1:0-5192 GCA_046595715.1 Marmoricola sp. | reverse complement strand
GGTCGGGCTTGACACCATCGCCAGGATCTTGCCGGTGTTGGGCTCGGTCGCCACGACCGCGCCGCGCACGTCGGTGCCGAGCGCCTTGAGCCCGTCGTAGGCCGCCCGCTGGGCATCGGGGTCGACGGTCAGGGTGACGCTGCCGCCCTTGGGAGACTGGTTGTCGACGAGGTCGATGACGCGGTTCACGAACAGGGTGGAGTCGCTGCCCGACAGGATCGAGTTCCTCGTCGACTCCACGCCCCCTAGGCCGTAGTCCCGGGAGAAGAAGCCGGTGAGGTGGGCGTACTCCGCCCCCAGCGGGTAGGCGCGCTGGAACTTGTAGGCGTCGTCGGACGTGTTGCTCTCCGCGATCGCCTTGCCGCGGACCAGGATGGCGCCGCGCTCGCGGGCGAACTCGGCGTCACGGACCCGCCGGTTGTCCGGGTGCTTGGCCAGGTTGGTGAGGTCGTCGGCCTGGTAGTACTGCACGTAGCTCGCGTTGATGAGCAACGCGATGAACAGCAGCATGCAGCCCACGGCCAGGTTTCGGATCGGCTTGTTCATCGGGTCACCCGCACGACCTGGGTGGCGTCGGCGTCGTAGTCCTCGTCGGCCTCGACGAGCTCCGGCGGGGGTCGGCGGGCCTGGTCGGAGATGCGCAGCAGCAGCGCCACGATCGCCCAGTTGGCGACCAGGCTGGAGCCGCCGTACGACAGGAACGGGGTGGTGAGGCCGGTCAGCGGGATCAGCTTGGTGACGCCGCCGATGACCACGAAGACCTGGAGCGCGAACACGACCGCGAGCCCGGAGGCCATCAGCTTGCCGAAGTTGTCCCGGCAGATCAGCGCGGTCCGCAAGCCGCGCTCCACCAGGATCCCGTAGAGCAGGATCACCGCCATCACGCCGGTGAGACCGAGCTCCTCGCCGATCGAGGGCAGGATGAAGTCGGAGTAGGAGTACGGGGTGATCTGGGGGCTGCCCTGCCCGAGCCCACGACCGACCAGCCCGCCCCACGACATGCCGTAGAGGCCCTGCAGCACCTGGTTGCCCGGCACGTCGAAGGGGTGCAGCCACAGGTCCACACGACCCTTGACGTGACCCACGAACAGGAAGGCCAGGTAGGCACTGGCGCTGAACATGGTGAACCCGACGACCAGCCAGCCGGGTCTCTCGGTGGCGACGTAGAGCATCACCAGGAACAGGCCGAAGAACAGCAGCGAGGAACCCAGGTCCTTCTGGAAGACCAGGATGGCCAGGGAGAGCAGCCACATCGCCAGGATCGGACCGAGGTCGCGGCCGCGAGGCAGGTCGACGAACAGGAACCTGCGCCCGGCCAGGGCCAGGGCGTCGCGGTGGAGCACGAGGTAGCCGGCGAAGGCGACGACCAGGAGCACCTTCGCGATCTCACCGGGCTGGAAGCTCATGGGGCCGAGGCGGATCCAGATGCGGGCGCCGTTGATGTTGCGGCCGATGCCGGGCAGCAGCGGGAGGAGCAGCAGCACGATGGCGGCCAGGCCGGCGGTGTAGGTGAACGCCTGCAGGCGGCGGTGGTCGCGCAGGACGACGATCACCGCGACGAACAGGACGACCCCGATGGTCATCCACACGAGCTGGTTGCCGGCGAAGGTCCGGGCCTCGGCGTTCCTGGCCTGGTTGGCGAGGTC
Organism: Marmoricola sp.; assembly: GCA_046595715.1. Lineage (GTDB taxonomy): Bacteria > Actinomycetota > Actinomycetes > Propionibacteriales > Nocardioidaceae > Marmoricola. The sequence continues at coordinate 3,546 of JBKJON010000486.1, read as the reverse complement.
GATGCGGTGGATCATCGCGAGGCCGAGCCCATTGAGCGCCGAGACGATCGGCAGCAGGATCGGGTCGGCGTACTCGGCGAAGATGCGCACCACGATGTGGCAGCCGATGACCAGGCCGGCCAGCCAGGCCCCGTAGGTGAAGAGGTTGACCGGCAGCGTGCCGTTGACCCCGAGGTCGACCGCGGCGTAGGCGCCGATGCCGACGACCAGGCTCAGCAGCAGGAGCACCAGCTCGGCGCCACGCCGGCGGCGGTGCACGAAGCCCATCAGGCCCTGGGGTGCATCGGTCATGCTGAGCTCGCTCATGGTGTCTGGGTGCAGTCGGTCGGGCCGGCCGGAGCCGACGGGCTGGCGGAGGGCTGCGGCGACGCGCTCGGACTGGTCAGCTGGTTGGCCGGGTTGCCGCCCGCGGCGCTGGCGCCCGGTCTGGGTGAGGGGCTGGGTGAGGGGCTGGGTCTCGGCGTCGTGGGCTCGGGGCAGACCACGAGCCGCTTGAGCCTGCTGACGATGCCGTGGGCATCGACGAGGTTGTCGGCGCTGATGCCGTCGCTGACCTGACGGGCGTTGTACGTCGGGAGGTCGTCCAGCCTCAGGTCGCTGCGCTCCTCGACACGGTGCATGCTGATGCCCGGAACGTCGGCCTCCACGCCGCGGAAGATCGCGACCTGCTCGCCGTCGTTGGCCACGTAGTACTGGCTCTGGGTCCACTTGTAGCCGGCGATCGCGATCAGGGCGACCAGCACCGCCACGAGGGCGAGGCCCGCAGCACGACGCAGCCAGGTGAAGCGACGGGGCGGCCGCGGGGCGTAGCGCATCTCCTCGGGATCGAGGTCGCCGTCACCGGAGCCCTGCCCAGGGGCGCCGCCGCCCCGTCGACCCGGCGGGCCGTCACTGACCGGCTCGATCTCGCCGGTGTCGGCCGCCCGTGAGGACCGGCCGGAGCCCATCCTGCGACGACGGGGGGCCTCGGCGGCCGCGCCGACGAGCATCGGCCCCGTGAGCGCGGCGGCGGAGGTGTCGGGGTCGTCGACCTCGTCGTCGCCGACGAGGTCAGCGATCACGACGGTGACGTTGTCGGTGCTGCCGGCTTCCAGGGAGGCGGTGACCAGTGCGACGGCGGCGTGGTCGGGCGTGCCGTCACCCAGCAGGCGCGTGAGGTCCTCGTCGTCCAGCACCCCGGAGCAGCCGTCGCTGCAGAGCAGGAGGCGGTCGCCGACGGCGACCTCGAGGGTGAAGACGTCAGGCTCGGGCTCGTGCACCCCGTCGACCGCACGGAGGATCAGGTTGCGGTGAGGATGGACCCGTGCCTCGTCCTCGGTGATCCGGCCCTCGTCGATGAGACTCTGCACGAAGGTGTGGTCGGTGGTGAGCCGGGCGAGGACGCCGTCTCGCAGCAGGTAGCCACGGCTGTCTCCCACGTGGCCGACCCCGATCCGGCTGCCGTCGAAGATGGCCGCCGTGAGCGTGGTGCTGGTGCCCTCGATCTCGGGCTGCTCGCCGACCAGGTCGGCGATGCGGTCGTGGCTGCGGTGGATCGCGCCGGCGAGGGCGCTGAGGACGTCGTTGCCCGGTGGCCGGTCGAGCTGGCGCAGGACCTCGACGGTGGCGGCGCTGGCGATGTCGCCGCGCGCCGACCCGCCCACGCCGTCGGCGATGACCAGCAGGTGGGGCCCGGCGTACCCGGAGTCCTGGTTGTCGCGTCGGACGCGGCCCACGTCGGAGAGTGCGGCATACCGCAGTCTCATGAGCAGCTCCGGCCGGGGACCGTGTGGGAGCTCACTTGCGCAGCTCCAGGATCGTCTTGCCGATGCGGACCTGGGTGCCGAGCTGAAGAGCGGTGGGCTGGCTGATGCGGCTGGTGCCCACGTAGGTGCCGTTGGTCGAGCCGAGGTCCTCGACGAACCACTGCTCGCCCGAGCTGGCGATGCGGGCGTGGCGGGTCGAGACGTAGTCGTCGTCGAGCCGGATCGCCGCGTCGTTCCCGCGGCCGATCAGCAGGGGGGCGTCGTCGAGCGAGATGCCCTCACCCTTGTTGCCGCCCTCGACGATGACGACCTGGGTCGGGACGCCCTTGCGTGGCTTGGCCGGCTTGGACCTGTTCTTCGCGCGCCGCTCGGCGCGCCCCTGCCCCCCGGTCTGCCGGGACACACGCGCGCCGAACATGTCGGAGCGGATCACCGAGACGCAGGACAGCACGAAGATCCACAGGATCGCCAGGTAGGCGAACCGGATGAGGACGAGGGTCAGCGCGGACAAGTCTGGGTCACCCTTGTTTGAGGCGCAGGGACATGGTCGTGTTGCCGATCTTGATCGTCGCACCATCTACCAGGGCCGCCTGCTCGACGCGCTTGCCGTTGACCAGGACCCCGTTGGTCGAACCCAGATCATGCACGGTGATGCGCGGTGCAGCGCCCATTTCCGGCGCGTCCTCGACGCGGATCTCGATGTGCTTGCGCGAGACGCCGGGGTCGTCGATGCGCAGGTCGGCGTCGTTGCCGCGGCCGATCACGATGCCGGGGGGTGCCAGCGGGAGGTGCTCGCCGTTCAGCTCGAGAGTGGCCGTGGCCCGGCGTACCTGCGTGTCGGTGGGGTCGCCACCGGCGAGGCTGGAGCTCGAGACGGCCTTGCTGGTCACCCGGAAGCGACCGGTGGTCAGGTCGTCACTGGCCTCGAGGTCGATGCTCACCGGACCGGTGAAGACGTAGGACTGCTGGGCAGCGTGCTCGCGCAGCATCGCGGTGAGCTCCCGCGGGAGCTGCGGCCCGAGTCCCTGGAGGCGCTCGTGGTCGGCCTGCGAGAGCTCGACGGAGAAGGTGTTGGGCACCAGGCGGCGGTCTCGGCTGAGAATCTGCGCCGAGTTGTCGACCTCCCGGTTGAGCGCGGAGGCGATCTCGACAGGCTGGACGGCGCTGCGGAAGGTACGCGCGAAGACGCCGGAGATCATCTGCTCCAGCTTGTTCTCGAATCGCTGCAGTCCACTCACGATGCCCCCTGTCCCCTTCGTGTCAGCTCCCGCGCCCGTCCGGGCGTTCCCGGCGATGGTATCGGTCACCATCATCAGGCCCGGAACGGTGGCCGCGATGACGCCCGAGACGGTGGTCGGCGCAGTGGCCGGTAGGCCCGACGGTCCCGGTTTGGGCGCCTGCGACGAGGTGGGATAGCCTGAGCGCTGCTTCTGGCGCGAGTGGCGGAATAGGCAGACGCGCACGGTTCAGGTCCGTGTGCCCGAAAGGGCGTGGGGGTTCAACTCCCCCCTCGCGCACCAGGCGGTATGTGCGAAAACGTGGTCTCCACGGGTACGAAACCTCCTTGCGAGGCAAGGTCCGGTCCCCCAGAGATGGGTGACCGGCCTCCCTTGCGTGGTGCGGCTGTCTGACCGGCCAACCGATCAATCCGGCACCCGACGGCGACGTGCGGTCGCGGACCTCAGGCGTCGACGACCAGGTCCTCGAGCGGCCGGGAGATCGCGAGGCAGCAGGTGCTGCTGTGCTCCTCACGGCCGCTCGAGGACCTGGTCGTCGACGCCTGAGGTCCGCGACCGCACGT
>JBKJON010000289.1:0-3828 GCA_046595715.1 Marmoricola sp. | reverse complement strand
AGAATCCCATCGTCCGTCCTCACCCGTCCATGCGGACCCCGGGGACAGGACGGCTGAGGACGGACGATGGGATTCTCTGCGGCAGAGCAGCGGGCGATGGGCCGCGCGCTCGAGCTGGCGTGCACGCCCGGCGTACCCCTCGGTCCCAACCCTCGGGTCGGGTGCGTGTTGCTCGGCCCCGACGGAACCGAGGTCGCCGAGGGCCACCACCGCGGTGCGGGAACACCTCATGCCGAGGTGGCTGCCCTGGTCGAGGCCGGTGACGATGCCCGTGGGGCCACCGCCGTGGTCACCCTCGAGCCATGCCACCACACCGGCCGCACGGGGCCATGCTCACAGGCCCTCATCGAGTCCGGGGTGACCCGGGTCGTCTTCGCCCAGCCCGACCCCAACCAGGTCGCCACCGGTGGCGAGGCGGCTCTACGTGCGGCCGGTGTCGACGTCGAGTTCGGTCTGATGGAGCACGAGTCGCGGGCGCTCAACCGTGCGTGGACTTTCGCCATGGAGCACCACCGCCCCTTCGTGACGTGGAAGCTCGCCGCCACCCTGGACGGTCGCAGCGCGGCCGCCGACGGCACCAGCCGCTGGATCACCTCTCGCGCGGCCCGGGTCGACAGCCACCGGCTGCGAGCGCAGTGCGACGTGATGCTGGTGGGCACCGGGACGGTCGAGGTCGACGACCCGGAGCTCACCGTGCGTGACGAGTACGACGACCTGCTGGCGCACCAGCCCCTGCGAGCCGTCATGGGACTGCGCGAGCTGACCCCGGGCCGGCGCTCGTTCAACGACCGGGCCGAGACCGTCCGGCTCGAGACGCGGGACCCGCTCGAGGCTCTGGCCCTGCTGCACCAGCAGGACCGGCAGCACGTGTTCCTCGAGGGCGGACCGCAGGTCGCAGCCGCCTTTCTGCAGGCGGGGCTGGTCGACGAGGTCGTCGCCTACCTCGCGCCGGCCCTTCTGGGAGCTGGCAGGAACGCCGTCGCCGACCTCGGCATCGCGACCATGGCCGACATCCGGCGGCTGGTGGTCAACGACGTGACCACCGTGGGCACCGGGTCCGAGGCCACCGTGCGGTTGACGATGACGCCCACGGTGGTCCAAGGCAGCCAGACGCAGCAGGAAAGGTACTGACATGTTCACCGGCATCGTCGAGGAGCTTGGCACCGTGGAGTCGTTGGAGAACCAGGGCGACGCGATCAGGCTCACCCTGCGAGGCCCGCTGGTCACCGGCGACGCAGGCCTGGGGGACTCCATCTCCGTCAACGGCTGCTGCCTGACCGTCGCCACCCGGGGCGACGGGACGTTCACCGCAGACGTCATGCACGAGACGCTCGCCAAGACCTCGCTCGGCGCCCTCGAGCCCGGCATCCGCGTCAACCTGGAGCGTGCGGTCACCCCCACCACCCGGCTCGGAGGACACATCGTGCAGGGCCACGTCGACGGAACCGGGTCGATCCTTCGTCGCACGCCGAGCGAGCACTGGGAGCTGGTCGAGATCTCCCTGCCGTCCGAGCTCGAGCGCTACCTGGTGGACAAGGGGTCGATCACCGTCGACGGGATCTCGCTGACGATCGTGGAGGTCGGCGACGACTCGTTCAGCGTCAGCCTGATCCCCGAGACCCTGGCGCGGACCACCCTGGGCTTCAAGCAACCCGGCGATGTCGTCAACCTCGAGGTGGACGTGATCGCGAAGTACGTCGAGAAGATGGTGAAGAAGTGAGCGAGCTGCGACCCGAGCCCGACAGCAAGATCAGGCTCGACACGGTGGACGAGGCGATCGCCGCGATCGCCGCCGGCGAGGCGGTGGTGGTCGTCGACGACGAGGACCGAGAGAACGAGGGCGACATCATCTTCGCGGCGAGCAAGGCGACGCCCGAGCTGATGGCCTTCACCATCCGTCACTCCAGTGGAGTCATCTGCGTGCCGATGCCGGCCGACATGCTCGACCGGCTCGAGATCCCGTTGATGACGCCGCACAACAAGGACAAGCTGCGGACGGCATACACGATCTCGGTCGACGCGCGCGACGGCGTCTCCACCGGCATCTCCGCCACCGACCGGGCGCACACCGCCCGCGTCCTCGCCGACTCCGCCACGGAGGCCTGGGAGCTGACCCGTCCGGGTCACGTGTTCCCGCTGCGCTACCAGGAGGGTGGCGTGCTGAACCGGCGTGGTCACACCGAGGCCGCCGTTGACCTGGCCCGCATGGCCGGACTGACGCCCGCCGGCGTGCTCGTCGAGATCGTCAACGACGACGGCACCATGAAACGCGCTCCGGAGATCCGGAAGTTCTGCGACGAGCACGCGCTGAAGATGATCTCGATCGAGCAGATGGTGCACCACCGCCGCCGCACGGAGTCCCACGTCCAGCGCCTCGCCCAGACTTCCCTGCCGACCAGCCACGGGCCCTTCACGGCGTTCGGCTACCGGATCACCGTGGACGGCTCCGAGCACGTCGCACTGGTGTACGGCGATCCCGAGTCGCTCACCGGTGACCAGCCCGTGCTGACCCGCGTGCACAGCGAGTGCCTGACCGGCGACGTCTTCGGCTCCGAGCGGTGCGACTGCGGACCCCAGCTCGACGAGGCGATGGACCTGATCGTCAAGGAGGGCAGGGGCGTGGTGATCTATCTGCGCGGCCACGAGGGACGTGGGATCGGCCTGCTGGCCAAGCTGCAGGCCTACGAGCTGCAGGACGGTGGGCGTGACACCGTCGACGCCAACCTGGACCTCGGCCTGCCCGCCGACGCCCGCCACTACGGCGCCGCCACGCAGATCCTGCGCGACCTAGGCGTCCGGGCCGTACGCCTGCTCACCAACAACCCGGCCAAGACCGAGGGCCTGGAGTCCTACGGCATCCGGGTCGCGCAGCGGGTGGCGCTGACGCCACGACCCAACGACCACAACATCGCCTACCTGATGACCAAGCGCGACCGGATGGGCCACCAGCTCGACGGCCTCGAGAGTCTCCGGCCCGAGAAGGAGGTCACGCCATGAGTGGCGAGGGAAGCCCCACCGACGAGCCGTTCGACGGCAGCAACCTCAAGGTCGCCGTGGTCGCGTCGAGCTGGCACGACCGGGTCATGGACGGCCTGCTGGCAGGCGCCGAGGAAGCCCTCGACCGCTACCACGTCGGTACCTCCCAGGTGGTGCGCGTGCCTGGTGCTTTCGAGCTCCCGGTCGTCGCCCTGGCTCTCGCCCGGGGCGGGTACGACGCCGTCGTGGCGCTCGGCGTCGTGGTCCGCGGTGGCACGCCGCACTTCGAGTACGTCTGCTCGGCCGCCACCGACGGTCTCACCCGGGTGGCGCTGGACACCGGCGTACCGATCGGGTTCGGTCTGCTCACCTGCGACACCGAGCAGCAGGCGCTCGACCGCGCCGGGCTGGAGGGCAGCGTGGAGAGCAAGGGCTACGAGGCGCCCGCGGCCGCCTTGCTGACCGTCCGCACCCTGCGTGCGCTGACTGACTGACTGTCGGCTGACGCACTGGCGGCGGGCATGGCCCAGGAGACTCACGCGATCTCGTCCGAGACCTTCGGCGCCTGGCTGTTGAAGGCACGTCCTGACGGTCTCCCGCTGGCTGCGATCGACCGCTCCGGATTCGCTGAGATCACCAGTCGGTGCGTGAGGCCGTCGTACCGGACCGACCTCATCAGGCAGGGACAACCGGTGCTGCTCTGGGTGAGTGGGGCAGACCTGCGCCACCCGTCGGGAATTCACGCGGTCGGGGTGACGACGGGGCCGGCCCGAGCCGATGGTGCCGAGCTCTCGATGCCTGTGCTTGTGCGCTCGGTGGATCCGGTGATCGGTCGCCACGAGATCGGGTCCC
>JBKJON010000233.1:0-8566 GCA_046595715.1 Marmoricola sp. | reverse complement strand
CAACTCGGCCAGCTTCAACGCTGCCCGGGTCGCGGGTCCGGCGCTCGCCGGGCTGCTGATCGGCGCGTTCGGCGGCGGGGTGGCAGCCACCGGAGCAGTGATCGTGCTCAACGGACTCAGCTATGCGGCCGTGATCTTCGCGCTGCGTCGGATCGTCGTGGCCGACCTGTTCCTCAGTCCCCGGGAGGAGCGGCACAAGGGGATGATCCGCGACGCGGTGCGCTACCTGCGCGGCCGCCCAGACCTGATGCTGATCCTGAGCGTGGTCTTCTTCGCAGGGACGTTCGGCCTCAACTTCCAGATGACCTCGGCCCTGATGGCGACCCAGGTCTTCGACAAGGGCGCGACGGAGTACGGCCTCCTCGGCTCCGCGATGGCGGTCGGCTCGCTGACCGGCGCCCTGATGGCGGCCCGCCGCACGCGCGTCCGGCTGCGACTGGTCGCGGGGAGCGCGCTGCTGTTCGGTGTGGTCGAGATCGCTGCCGGACTGGTGCCGACGTACCTCACCTTCATGCTGATCGTGCCGCTGCTCGGCTTCGCCGCGCTCACGATGATCACGGCCGCGAACACCACCATGCAGCTCGCCACGGCCGCCCACCTGCGCGGCCGCGTGATGGCGCTCTACCTGATGATCTTCATGTGTGGCACCCCGCTCGGGTCGCCGTTCATCGGCTGGATCGGTGGGCAGTTCGGTGCTCACTGGACCCTGATCGGTGGTGGTGGCCTGACCATCCTCGGGGTGCTGGCCTCCATCGCGGTCTTCTCCCGGGGCAAGGGGATGCTCGACCGCAGGATCGCGGTCGTCCGGGCACCCGTGGCGGAGCCCCTAGACTCCCCAGCATGAATCCCCGCTACCGCCGACTGGTCATTCCCGTCGCACTCGGTGGGCTCATCCTCATCGTCGTGATCGCCGCTCTGGCGAAGTAGGGCCGGCTGCTGATGGCCGAGGAACTCGGGCGCGCGCTCGCCCAGCTGCGCAGCGCCGTACTCGATGACGAGCACCTGGTCAGGGCCCTGGCCTCCGGCCGACGACGGGGGCAGCCGGAGCCGCGGTGGCGCCGGGTCGAGCTGCGCTACGTGGACCTCAAGGCCGGCCGCCGCCTCCAGGTCACGACGTACGACGGCACCCAGGCGCACGTCACCAACCACGAGGACGCCGGCACGGCGCTGGACGATCTGCTGGGGGAGTCGTTCGCCAACTGGCACGTGGAGACGACGACACACACCCACCAGCTGCGGGTGACCAAGAAGGGCCAGGCACTCCTGCACTCCGCAGCGCGGGCCGACGAGGTCACCCCGGAGCGTGGTCACGACCACCCCAAGCAGCGGCTGCTGCCCGACGACCACCCCGTGCTGCGCGAGCTCGGCATCGCCGACGCGCAGGGGAGGGTGAAGCCGTCGCGCCAGGCGAAGTACCGCCAGGTGGAGGAGTTCCTCCGGGCGCTCTCGGTGGCCATCGAGGACGCCACCCGATCGGGGCGGCTGCGCACCCCCACGGCCGGGGACCCGTTGCGCGTGGTCGACCTCGGCTGCGGGAACGCCTACCTCACCTTCACCGCTCATGCCTGGCTGCGTGGCCAGATGCCGGTGCGACTGGTGGGGGTCGACGTGAAGGAGCAGTCGCGTCGGCACAACACCGAGGTCGCGGAACGGCTCGGGGTCGCCGACGAGATGAGGTTCCATGCCGCGGGCATCCGCGACGTCGTCCTCGAGGAGCACCCGGACGTCGTACTCGCCCTGCACGCGTGCGACACCGCGACCGACGACGCGCTGTTCCGGGCCGTCGGCTGGGACGCCGAGCTGGTGCTGGCGGCCCCGTGCTGCCATCACGACATCTCCCTCCAGATGCGCAAGAATCCGACTCCCGAGGGCTACACCAGTTTGACCCGAGATGGGATTCTGCGAGAACGGCTGGCCGACACCTTGACCGATGCCCTCCGCGCAGCCATCCTGCGACAGGTCGGCTACCGCGTCGACGTCGTCGAGTTCGTCGACAGCGTGCACACTCCGCGCAACACCTTGTTGCGAGCCGTGCGCACGGGGACTCCCTCGCCCAGGGAGGCCCAGGACGATTACGACGCGCTCGTGTCGACCTGGCACCTGCAACCGCAGCTGGCGGAGCTGCTGAACCGGGGGAGTCCGCATTGATCTGGCGTGCCGTCATCGTCGCGCTGCTGACCGCTGGGTATTTGGTCCCGGCGACGGCGGCGGCGACGGCGGCCGACGACGACCGGGTCTTCACGTTCCGGGACACGCGGATCACCGAGTCCAGCGGCCTGGTCGACCTCGGTGGGCTGATGGTCACGACCAACGACTCCGGCAACCCCTCGCTGCTCTTCGTCGTCGACCCGACGACGGGGCGGACCGTCGGGGTGGTCCACGTCGAGGTGGACACCGTCGACGTCGAGGCGCTGGCTCCCGCCGGTGGCCGGGTGGTCTGGGCGGGGGACATCGGTGACAACCGCGCCAGGCGCAGGTCGGTCAGCGTCTACCGCGTCCCGGTCAGGACAGGGCGCAGCGAGGTCCGCCCCGCGAAGTACCGCCTGGTCTACCCTCGCGGCTCGCACAACGCCGAGTCGCTCTTCGTCGACGCCCAGGGTCGCGTGCACGTGGTCACGAAGTCGATCCTGGGCGGCACCGTCTACCGGGCCCCCCTGCTGCTGAGCCGCAGCAAGCCCAACCGGCTGGTTCCCGAGGGTCGCGTCATCGAGTACGCCACCGACGCCGCGATGCTGCCCGACGGCCGCCACGTCGTCGTACGCGGTCCGCAGCGCGCCAGCGTCTACACCGTCCCCGGCTTCGAGCGCCTCGGCACCTTCGACCTGCCGCGCCAGCGCCAGGGCGAGGGCATCTCGGTCGGCCCCGGCTCGCGGATCAGGCTCAGCACCGAGGGCGTCGGCTCGGCGGTCCGGCAGGTCGCCGTACCGGCCGACATTCGCCAGCGGATGCAGCCGGCGGACGCGTCACCCACCCCGTCACCCAGCGTGACCGCCAGCGCTTCCCCGGCCCCTTCCCCGGCCCCTTCGCCGGTTCCGTCAGGCGGCACAGGCGCCGCGTCGCCCACCCCGACTACCGCGGACAACCCCGACGGCATCGAGCCCGCCCAGGACCGGGCCTGGCTGAGGTGGACGATCCCCGGCGTCATCCTGCTCGGGGCCGCCGGCATCGGCTTCGGCCTGCGGCGCCGGTCCGACTGAGGGGGTCCGGCCGCAGTCTTTCTGGTTAACCAGAAAAACTCGCAGGACCCAACGTTGCAACGTGGGGGAAGTGGCGGTTTTTCTGGTTAACCAGAAAAACTTGTGACGACTAGAGCCGCCCCACCACGTACTCCACGCACTCGGTGAGGGCGACGACGTCGGCCGGGTCGATGGCGGGGTACATCGCGATCCGGAGCTGGTTGCGGCCGAGCTTGCGGTAGGGCTCGGTGTCGACGACCCCGTTGGCGCGCAGGGTGGCGGCCACGGCGTCGGCGGAGATCGACTCGTCGAAGTCGATGGTGCCGATGACGAGCGAGCGATGGGCAGGGTCGGTGACGTACGGCGTGGTGTACGACGTGCGCTCGGCCCACCCGTAGAGCGCGTCGGAGGAGGCGGTGGTGCGCTTGACCATGGCCTCCAGCCCGCCCTGGCCGTTCATCCAGTCCAGCTGCTCGGCCATCAGGAACAACGTCGCCAGCGACGGGGTGTTGTAGGTCTGGTTCTTGGCGGAGTTCTCGATCGCGGTGGGCAGGTCGAAGAAGGCCGGGATCCACCGGGCGCTCGCGCCGATCGAGGCGGCGCGCTCCAGGGCGGCCGGCGACATCAGCGAGACCCACAGCCCGCCGTCGGAGGCGAAGGCCTTCTGGGGGGCGAAGTAGTAGGCGTCGACCTGGCTCAGGTCGACCGGCAGGCCGCCCGCGCCGGAGGTCGCGTCGATCAGCACGAGGGAGTCGTCCTCGACCCCGGTGCGGTCGGGGCGCTGCACCGGCGCCATCACCGCGGTCGAGGTCTCGTTGTGGGCCCAGGCGTAGGCGTCCACGCCCTCCTCGGGTCTGGGCTCGGGCAGGGAGCCGGGCTCGCTCGTCAGGATCGTCGGGTCGGCGAGGAACGGGGCCTCAGTGGCGGCCTTGGCGAACTTGGAGGAGAACTCCCCGAAGCTCAGGTGCTGGCTCTTCTCGCGGATCAGGCCGAAGGTCGCGATGTCCCAGAAGGCGGTGGCGCCGCCGTTGCCGAGGACGACCTCGTAGCCGTCCGGCAGGGAGAACAGGTCACTGAGCCCCTCGCGGACCCGGCCCACGACGTCGCGCACCGGCGCCTGGCGGTGGGAGGTGCCCATCAGCGAGGTCCCTGTGGCCGCCAGTGCGTCGAGGGCGCCGGAAGGGATCTTGGAGGGGCCGGCGCCGAAACGTCCGTCGGCAGGAAGGAGGTGGTCGGGGATCACGAGGGTCACGACCCCTATTCTGTCAGCCCGGCGAACTCGGAGACCCTGGAGGGACCACCATGGACAGCGCCCCGGTTCTGCGACAGCAGCGGTCGGTCGCTTGCCTGAGGTGAGGGTCGAGCGGCTGCCGATCACGCATTCCGACGCGGCCCTGCTCGTCGAGGAGGTCCAGGAGGAGTACACCCGCCGCTACGGCGGGCGCGACGAGACCCCGATCGACCCGACGTACTTCGAGGAGCCTGCGGGCGCCTTCTTCGTGGGCTACCTCGACGACGAGCCCGTGGTCACCGGGGCGTGGCGCCTTCGCGCCGACGTGGAGTACGCCGGGACGCGGCTGAGCGCGGAGATCAAGAGGATGTACGTCGCCCCGGGTGCGCGCGGACGGGGTCTGGCCCGCACGATGCTGGCGCACCTCGAGGACACCGCCCGCGCGGCCGGGGCCGAGGCGATGGTGCTCGAGACGGGGGTGCGTCAGCCGGAGGCGATCAGCCTCTACGAGTCGGCCGGCTACTCCCCGGTCCCCGGCTTCGGCTTCTACCGGGACTCCCCGATCTCACGCTGCTTCGCGAAATCCCTGCGCCGGGTGGACGCGCCGCCCGGTCCGTGATCGGGCCGCCTCAGAGCATCAGGAGACCGGCTCCTCCGCGGCGGTGTTCTCGCCCCACGCGGGGTTCCAGCCCTCGATGTCGCTGGCCGGACGCTCGCTCGGCCCGGCGTAGATCGCGGAGGGACGGATGAGCCGACCGGTCTTCTTCTGCTCCAGGATGTGGGCCGACCAGCCTCCGGTGCGGGCGCAGGTGAACATGGAGGTGAACATGTTGGCCGGCACCTCGGCGTAGTCGAGCACGATCGCGGCCCAGAACTCCACGTTGGTCTCGAGGACACGGTCGGGGCGGCGTTCCTTGAGCTCGGCCAGCGCGGCCTGCTCCAGCTCCTCCGCGACCTGGTAGCGAGGCGCGTCGAGCTCCTTGGCGGTGCGGCGCAGCACGCGGGCCCGTGGGTCCTCGGCGCGGTAGACACGGTGCCCGAAGCCCATCAGACGCTCGCCGTCGTCGAGCAGCTTCTTGACGTAGGTCTTCGCGTCGCCGCTCTTCTCGACGTCCTCGATCATCGTCAGGACCCGGGCGGGTGCACCACCGTGCAGCGGGCCGCTCATGGCGCCGATGGCGCCGGAGAAGGCGGCGGCCACGTCGGCTCCGGTCGAGGTGATCACGCGGGCGGTGAACGTCGAGGCGTTCATGCCGTGCTCGGCCGCCGAGCTCCAGTAGGCATCGATGGCCTTGACGTGGCGGGGGTCGGCCTCGCCCTTCCAGCGGATCATGAACTTCTCGGCGAGCGTCTCGCCCTGGTCCACCTCGCGCTGCGGGACGATCGGCAGGCCGAGTCCACGCGCCGACTGGGCGGCGTACGACAGCACCATCACGGCCACGCGGCTGAGGTCGGTGCGGGCCTGCTCGTCCGAGATGTCGTAGGTCTGCTTCATCCCGAGCATCGGCGCGAGCATCGCGACACCGGCCTGGACGTCGGCGCGGACGTCACCGGTGTGGATCGGCAGGTTGACCGGCTCCGCGGGCGGCAGGCCCGGGTCGTAGCTGCCATCGATCAGCAGGCCCCAGACCTTCTCGAACGGGATCCGTCCCACGATCTCCTCGATGTCGACGCCGCGGTAGCGCAGCGCGGACCCCTCCTTGTCGGGTTCCGCGATCTGGGTCTCGAACGCAACGACACCCTCGAGTCCGTGATGTACCTCAGTCATGGAGGGCATTGTGCACGGTCGGGCCCGATAGGGATACAGGGGCGTACCGCCGGGTACGTTCGGGGCATGAGCGACGACAGCACCGCGGAGACCCTGGCCGCCCTTCGGCGAGAGTACGGCGACGCGGGGCTCGACACCCCCGATCTCGCTCCCGACCCGGTGGCGATGTTCCGCCGCTGGCTCGACGACACGATCGACTCCGGTCTGCACGAGCCGAACGCGATGGTGGTCACGACGGTCTCCGCCGAGAGTCGTCCGTCAGCTCGGCTGGTGCTGCTCAAGGGGCTCGACGAGCGCGGCTTCGTCTTCTACACGAACTACGACTCCCGCAAGGGGCACGACATCGAGGCCAACCCGGCGGTGTCCCTGCTCTTTCCGTGGCACGACCTGCAGCGCCAGGTCCGCGTGGACGGTTTCGCGACCCGCGTCTCGCAGGCCGAGAGCGAGGCCTACTTCGCGGCGCGTCCTCGGGGCTCCCAGCTCGGCGCCTGGGCCTCGCCCCAGTCCGAGGAGGTGGCCTCCCGTGCGGAGCTCGACCTGCTCTACGACGGGGTGGAGTCGCGCTTCGGCGACCAGGAGGAGGTGTCGCTGCCACCGCAGTGGGGTGGCTTCCGGGTGCGTCCCGAGGTCGTGGAGTTCTGGCAGGGCCGCAAGGGCCGGATGCACGACCGCATGGTCTACCGGCGAGCGGACGAGGACAGCTGGAGCGTCGTGCGCCTCGCGCCCTAGCGAGGGAGCTGCGCCGGAACAGGTTGTGAGTGAGCACTCACTCACATAGCATCGCGGGGTGACCCCCCGAGCGACGGCGATGGCCCCCGACGCGCGACGACAGTCCATCGTCGACGTCCTGATCCCCTTGATCCTCGAGCGCGGTGGTGACGTCAGCACCCGCGACATCGCGCAGGCCGCCGGAATCGCGGAGGGCACCATCTTCGGGGTCTTCCCGGACAAGAAGAGCCTGATGCTGGCCGCCGCCGAGGAGGTCATCAACCCGGCCGACGGCCAGGCCGAGTTCGAGGCTGCGGTGGCAGGGGTGGGTTCCTTGCACGAGAAGGTGGTCATCGTCGCCGGACGGGTGCTGGAGCGGATGCAGCTGACGATGTCGGTGATGGTGGCGCTGCGGCCGCACCTCGCCGACAGCCGGGAGAAGGACAAGCCGGGACCTCCGCCACTGTTCCTCAAGGCCCAGAGCGACCTCAACGCCCGGCTGGTCGGTCTCTTCGAGCCGCACGCCGCCGAGCTGGCGGTCGACGCCGAGGTCGCGGCGCTGGCCCTGCGCAGCCTCATCTTCGGTTCCGCCCATCCCGTGCTCGGGACAGGGCCCGGCCTATCGCCCGACGAGATCGCCGACCTGCTCTTCCACGGCATCGCCACCAAGGAGCGTTGAGATGCTGATCCGACTCGTCCGGGAGTACCTCCAGCCCTACCGGAAGTGGCTGACGGTCATCGTGCTGCTCCAGTTCACGGGCACCGTGGCGGCCCTCTATCTCCCCAGCCTCAACGCCGACATCATCGACCGGGGGATCGCCACCGGCGACACGGCGTACATCATCCGCACCGGTGGGGTGATGCTCGGCGTCGCGCTGCTCCAGATCAGCTGCTCGATCGCAGCGGTGTGGTTCTCCGCCCGCACCGCGATGAGCTTCGGGCGTGACGTCCGGGCCTCGATCTTCCACCGCGTCGGCTCGTTCTCGCAGCGGGAGGTGCAGCACTTCGGCGCACCCTCGTTGATCACCCGCGAGACCAACGACGTCCAGCAGGTCCAGATGCTCGTGCTGTTGAGCTGCACGATGATGGTGGCGGCCCCGATCATGATGGTGGGTGGCGTGGTGATGGCGATGCGCGAGGACTTCGGGCTGTCCTGGCTCCTCGGGATCTGCATTCCGGCGCTGCTGCTCTCGGTCGCTTTCATCGTGTCGCGGATGGTGCCCAGCTTCCGGGTCATGCAGGAACGCATCGACGAGGTCAACCGGCTGCTGCGCGAGCAGATCACCGGCGTCCGTGTCGTGCGCGCGTTCGTCCGCGAGCCCCACGAGACCGAGCGGTTCGCGCACGCCAACGAGGAGCTGACGGCCGTCGCGGTGCGCGCTGGTCGGTGGCTGGCCACGATGTTCCCGACCGTCATGCTGATCCTCAACGTCTCCTCGGTCGCGGTGCTCTGGTTCGGCGGTCACCGCGTCGAGAACGGCCAGATGGAGGTCGGTGCGCTGACCGCGTTCCTGGCCTACCTGGTGCAGATCCTGATGTCGGTGATGATGGCGACCTTCATGCTGATGATGGTGCCGCGCGCGGCGGTCTGCGCCGAGCGGATCGTCGAGGTGCTCGACACCGCGTCGTCGGTCGCCCCGCCGGCGCACCCGGTGGGCGCGCTGGCGGAGCACGGTTCGGTCG
>JBKJON010000185.1:0-3651 GCA_046595715.1 Marmoricola sp. | reverse complement strand
GGTAGGGGTTGGCCGACGGGTCGGGGCAACGGAACTCGATCCGCTTGGCCTTCGGGTTCGCGCCGGTGATCGGGATCCGCACGCAGGCGGACCGGTTGCGCTGGCTGTAGACCAGGCTGATCGGGGCCTCGAAGCCGGGCACCAGGCGGTGGTAGGAGTTCACGGTCGGGTTGGTGAAGGCCAGCAGCGACGGGGCGTGCTTGAGGATGCCGCCGATGTAGTGGCGGGCCATGTCAGAGAGGCCGGCGTAACCGGTCTCGTCGTAGAACAGCGAGTTGCCGTCGTTCCAGATGGACTGGTGGACGTGCATGCCCGAGCCGTTGTCACCGAAGATCGGCTTCGGCATGAACGTGGCCGTCTTGCCGTTGCGCCAGGCGGTGTTCTTGACGATGTACTTGAACTTCATCACGTCGTCGGCGGCCTGCAGCAGCTCGGAGAACCTGTAGTTGATCTCGGCCTGGCCGGCGGTGCCGACCTCGTGGTGGGCACGCTCGACCTGGAGGCCGGCGTTCTCGAGCTCGATGACCATCTCGTCGCGGAGCTCGCCGAAGTGGTCGGTGGGGGCGACCGGGAAGTAGCCACCCTTGTACTTGACCTTGTAGCCACGGTTGTCGTTCTCGAACGCGTCACCGGTGTTCCAGGCGCCGGCCGACGAGTTGATCTCGTACATGCCGATGTTGGCCTTGGTCTCGAACCGGACGTTGTCGAAGACGTAGAACTCGGCCTCGGGAGCGAAGTACGCCGTGTCGCCGATGCCGGTGCTGGCCAGGTAGGCCATCGCCTTGCGCGCGATGTTGCGGGGGTCGCGGGAGTAGGCCTCGCCCGTGATCGGGTCGTGGATGAAGAAGTTCACGACAAGGGTCTTGGCGGTGCGGAAGGGGTCGAGGTACGCCGTGGTGGGGTCGGGGAACAGCGACATGTCTGACTCGTGGATCGCCTGGAAGCCACGGATGGAGGAACCGTCGAAGCTCAGGCCGTCATCGAAGACGGACTGGTCGAAGGAGGAAACGGGCACCGTGAAGTGCTGCATGATTCCCGGCAGGTCACAGAACCGGACGTCGACCATGGCGACGCCTTCGTCCTTGATGTATTTCAGCAGCTCTTCGCTGTTCTGGAACATTCATCCTCCTTGGCCGCTTCGCGACCGCTAAAAGTGGTGAGAGTTGCCGCCCGCGTCACGCTGCAAGCGTCGAGGCGAACTTACGAACAGGCCGTTGCACGACCGTATCCACTTTGTTTCGCCGATGTAACAGCGGTCCACCGGCGTGCCGTCGGCCGTGAGGTCGCCCGCTAGGCTCGCGGGGTGCCTGAGTACGCCTCGTGGGGTCGGCGGATCCTCGCCCTGATCATCGACTGGGCCGCGTCCACCCTCGTGACGGTGGGCCTGATCGGGGCCGGTGACTACGTCGAGAACACCAGCTCCAGCTGGGTCGTGCTCGGGGTCTTCGCGCTCGAGGTGTCCCTGCTGACCACGCTCGCGGGCGGGTCGTTCGGCCAGCTGATCACCCGGGTGCGGGTGCTCACCACCGACGGGCGTCCCCTCAGCCTGCTGGTGTCCGTGGCCCGCACGATCCTCATCTGCGTGGTCATCCCGCCGCTCATCTTCAAGCCCGACAGCGGGCGGGGGCTGCACGACCTCTGGACGAACTCCGCGACGTACGTCCGCGAGTGATCGGCGATTCCGCCTCCAGCGAGCCTCGCCAGCCTTACCCTGATGCCACATTTGCGACATACAGGGGAATCATGTCCGCACGAATCGGCATCCTGGGGCGGTCACTCGCCCTCACTCTCACTGCTGGTGCGGCCCTCGGTCTCGCCGGGTGCGGGGACCAGGGCAGCACCGCTCCCGGCTACGCCAGCAAGGACAACGCCGCGAAGATCGACAGCGGCGCCCTGAACAGCGACGAGATCATCCCTGCCATCTACCAGGCCGCCCTCAAGGCCGGCTCGGCCCACATGGCGATGACCATGAAGGGCCAGGGAGCGATGAAGGCCCAGGGCGACGTGTCGTACGCCGAAGGCGGCTCGACGATGCAGATGACGATGTCCATGCCGGCGATGGGTGCCGGCAAGATGAAGATGCGCTACGTCGGCAAGGTCCTCTACATGCAGATCCCGGGTGTGGCCCAACCAGGCAAGTACCTCGCCATCGACCCCTCGGACCAGAGCTCGCCGATCGCCAAGAACTTCGCCGGGCTCAGCGAGCAGATGGATCCCCTGAGCAGCGTTAAGTCGATGAAGTCCGCGGTGAACAGCGCCGACCTGGCCGGCCGTGGCCAGCTCCAGGGCACCCCCGTGGAGCACTACAAGGTCGTCGTCGACACCGCGAAGGTGTTCCAGGCGAAGAACCAGGCCGTCCCCGCCGGGATGCCCGGCACTCTGACCTACGACATGTGGCTCGACCAGGCCCATCTCATGCGCAAGATGGTCTTCCAGGTGACCGGCACCTCGCTCGAGATGACGATGTCGAAGTGGGGCAAGGTCGTCAAGGTGCGGCGACCTGCTGCCGCTGACCTCGTCCAGATGCCGCGGGCCTGATCGAGGCTCCCGGGATGCCGGTCGGGCTCAGCGCCCGCGCTGCTGACCGCGCATGCCCTTCATGCTGGTCGGCATCGGACCCTTGGGCATCGGGATCGTGGAACGGTTGGCGTCCAGCGCCTTGATGCGGGCGAGCACGTCGGTCATCTGTGCTGGCTTGAGCTCGCGACGCAGCTTGGTGACGTGCTTGGTGAGCTTGGCCAGCGGCACCTGGCCGGGGTCGTGACCGACCACGACCTCGTGGATCGGCGTCTCGCTCGCGACGCGCTCGTGCTTGCGACGCTCGGAGTTGAGCAGGGGGCGAAGACGGTTGACGTTGCCCTCACCGATGAGCACGATTCCGGGCGGTCCCACGACGCGGGTCACGACGTCCTGCTGCTTGGTGACGGCGATCGCCGGCTCGGTCTTCCAGCCACGACGCAGCATCCCGAGAGCGGCCGCGGCCGCGCCGGGCTTGCCCTCGATCTGACTGATGGCTGCCGCCTGGGCGCGACGGCCGAAGATGATCATGGTGGCCAGGAGGCCGACGAGGACACCGAAGACGACGGCGAACACGAGCATCTTGAAGACCAGCAGCATCACCGCGAAGGCGGCGAGGCCGGCGAGCAGGAAGGTACCGAAGAGGATGAGTCCGATCCGGGGATCGGACTTCCTCGTCATCGTGTAGCTCTGTCGGATCTGCTTGATCCGACCGACCTTGTTGGGGTCCTTCGGGGGTTTCGCCTTCTTTGGCTTCTTGGCCATGCCTGGTGCCTTTGCCTGTCTAGGACGGGTGGTGAGAGCGCGGAGCGACCAAGTCTCTCAGACGGAGGCGCTGGACGCTGCGTTGGCGCTGCGGGCGTCCATCGCCTGGCGGTAGAGCCGTCCGGCGCGGTACGACGAGCGCACGAGCGGGCCGGACAGGACCCCGGCGAACCCGATCTCCTCGGCCTCGCCGGCCATCTCGACGAACTCCTCGGGCTTGACCCAGCGCTCCACCGGGTGGTGCCGCGGGGAGGGGCGGAGGTACTGCGTGATCGTGATCAGCTCACAGCCAGCGGCGTGCAGGTCGACCAGCGCCTGGTGGATCTCCTCACGGGTCTCACCCATGCCGAGGATCAGGTTGGACTTGGT
>JBKJON010000157.1:0-8582 GCA_046595715.1 Marmoricola sp. | reverse complement strand
CCACCGAGGGTGAGCTCTACCGCCAGGGTGACGGCATCGCCCTCGAGCCGCAGCTGTTCCCCGACAGCCCCAACCGGTCGGACTTCGACTCCCCGGTCCTGGCGCCGGGGCAGACCTACCGTGCCGCCCTGTCCTGGCAGTTCGTCGGTCCGGCTCCGGCGTAGGCAGGTCTTGCCTGAGCGCTGCGGCCCCCCCGGCTGGTCCAGCCCTCAAAGGTTGAGCAGCAAGGGCTCAGACGTCGGAGGCGAGCAGCTCCTTGAGGTGCTGGTCGACCTCGTCGAGATAGCTCTGCTCGAAGCCGAAGAGCCCGAAGTGGCCGCCGATGGTGTGCAGGGTGCGCAGCTCGCTGCCCGGCGTGAGCTGCTGCTCGGCCTCGCAGTCGTGCGGCGGGAAGAACATGTCCTGCGCGATCGGCATCACGAACGTCTTGGCCGTCACGCGCTTCAGCGCGGCTGCGAGGTCTCCGTCGGCGTTGCGGGCGACGTCGCCGCGTTGCCACTTCCAGCCCATGCTGAGCAGGGCGTTGGGGTCCATCATCTTGAACAGCAGGCGGATGAAGTGCTCCTGGAACTCCTCGAAGGTGTCCCACCCGAGTCCTTCGACGATCGGGTCGATGCCTCGCCAGAACTCGCTCTTCCAGAAGTCCGTGGTCAGTCCCATGGTGGCCCAGAGGTCGGCGTGCCGAGCCAAGCCGTCGGCGACATCGGTGGCCGCGGCGTACTCGCCCCCGTTCCAGCCCGGGTCGGAGGTGATGGCGTCCATCAGGGTCTTGGTGAACAGGAAGTCGTGCGGGGTGTTCTGGGCCGTCCCGGCGATCGGTGCGGCGCGCAGCACCTTGTCGGGGAATCGCACCGCCCACTCCCAGGTCTGCTGGGCGCCCATCGAGCCGCCCACGACGAGGGCCAGGGTCTCGATGCCGAAGGTCTCACGCAGCAGCTGCTCCTGCGCGCGCACGTCGTCGCCGATGCGCACGTGGGGGAACTTCGACATCGCGATCGTGGGGTCGTCGGTGGTGTGCGGCGAGGTCGAGAGCCCGTTGCCGATCTGGTTGACCACGACGATGAAGTAGCGCGACGGGTCCAGGGCCCGGCCCTCCCCGATGTAGACCTGTTCCCAGGTCTGGTGGGTCCCCGAGAACCACGTCGGCACCAGGATCGCGTTGTCCTTCGCCTCGTTGAGCTCGCCGTAGGTCGCAATTGCGAGCTGCAGGTCGGGGATCACACCGCCGTCCTCGAGCTCGAAGCGACCCAGCGAGTGCAGCGTGTAGTCGCCCTGCATCTCGGCGGTGTAGAACGGGTTCTCGAGTGGCATCGACGACCTCCAATGGGTGTGGCTATGGCGTGCGTCACACCGTAGCGCGGGGCCCGGAGGCGTCCTCGAGGTTGCGGGCACGGGCAGCGGGTACAGGCGCTGGGTGCGGGGCCGCGAGCCCCCAGGACCCGCCCTTTGGACCTACGGGTCGGACTCACCGATGGAGCAGGGAAGAGGAACTGATGGAGCAGCGACTTCTGGGCCGGACCGGACGAATGGTGTCGGCCGTGGGCCTGGGCACCTGGCAGCTGGGTGCCGACTGGGGTGACGTCAGCGAGTCGGACGCCCGCGCGGTCCTCGAGGCTTGCGCCGAGGAGGGCGTGACCTTCTACGACACCGCGGACGTCTACGGCGACGGACGCAGCGAGCAGATCGTCGGCCGCTTCGCCGCCGCCCACCCGGACGCCGGCTTCACTGTGGCCACCAAGATGGGCCGTCGGATGGACCAGGTCCCCGAGAACTACACGCCCGAGCACTTCCGCGCGTGGATCGACCGGTCGCGGAAGAACCTCGGCGTCGACCGGCTCGACCTCGTCCAGCTGCACTGCCCGCCCTCGGCCGTGATCGAGGACCACGCGACCTACGACGCGCTGGACGCCCTGGTCGAGGAAGGTTCGATCGCGGCGTACGGCGTCAGCGTCGAGACCGTCGCCCAGGCCCTGGCCGCCATCGAACGACCCCACCTCGCGACCGTCCAGATCATCCTGAACGCGCTCCGCCTCAAGCCGCTCGAGCAGGTGCTGCCCGCCGCGTCGGCCGCCGGTGTCGGCATCATCGCGCGGGTGCCGCTGGCCTCGGGCCTGCTCTCCGGCAAGTACGACGAGAGCACGACCTTCGCCGACGACGACCACCGCAGCTACAACCGCGACGGCAGCGCCTTCGACGTGGGCGAGACGTTCTCGGGCGTTCCCTACGAGGTGGGGCTAAAGGCGGCGATCGACTTCAAGCGCCTGGTCGAGAGCTCCTCGCCCGGAGTCCTGACGCCCGCCCAGGCAGCGATCGCCTGGGTGTGGCAGCAGGAGGGTGTCAGCGCGGTCATCCCGGGTGCCCGCAACGAGAAGCAGGCGCGGTCCAACGCGGCAGCCGGTGAGGCCCGCAACCTCGGCACGGCGTTCATGGAAGGCGTCCGCGAGATCTACGACGGCCGCGTCCGCGAGCTGGTGCACGACCGCTGGTGACGCGCCTCAGCTGAGCAAGGCGGCGTCGATGTCCCGCGCGTGCTCGGTGATCCAGCGCTCACGGCGGAGGATCGAGTCGCCGATCCCGGCCTCCCACCTGACCCCCAGCCGCCGCCGTGCTTCTCCGCGCGGGCCTGCTTGACGTGCCACGACCGCCGGCTGCGCAGACGACGTTCTCCTGGGTGACGTCGAGATGGCCGCCGAGCTCGGGCGGTGCGTCCGGTGCCGTTGGGCGGCCGGCCTGTTCCTCGACCTGCGCAGTGACGCCAGGTGGGGCCACGAAGGAGGAGGCGGCGTCGTCGTAATGCCTCAGGAGCCGAGGGGCTGTGCGGGGAGCGACACCCTGTCGGTCCAGCGGCGGGGTGTCGGCACCGGCCCCGATGGTCATCGTCGAGGGCGCGCCTCCTCAGGGAGAGGCGTGGGTCACAGGGCGGCCTCACCTCGCAGGGTGGCGGGCACAATGACCGGGTGACCCAGAAGTCCAGCCAGAAGTTCAGCCAGACGCCCAGATGGTTCGAGTCCCCGGCGGATGCCGACAAGCAGCTGGCGGCCGTCGGTTACCTCTCCGACACCGCGACCGCCACCACCGCCTTCCTGGCGGGGGCGCTGGAGAAGCCTTTGCTGGTCGAGGGGCCGGCCGGTGTCGGCAAGACCGAGCTGGCCAAGGCGATCGCCCGCGCGACAGGCGCCGACCTCGTGCGGCTGCAGTGCTACGAGGGCCTCGACGAGGCCCGGGCCCTCTACGAGTGGAACTACAAGAAGCAGCTCCTCCGGATCCAGGCGGCCGGCGACCAGTCGTGGGACGAGACGCACGACGACATCTTCACCGACGAGTTCCTGCTGACCCGGCCGCTGCTCACCGCCATCCGACGCGAGGAGCCGACCGTCCTCCTGATCGACGAGGTGGACAAGACCGACGTCGAGGTCGAGGGCCTCCTGCTCGAGGTGCTGAGCGACTTCCAGGTGACCATCCCCGAGATGGGCACGATCACCGCCGTACGCCGCCCGCTGGTCGTGCTCACCTCCAACGCCACGCGCGAGCTGTCCGAGGCGATCAAGCGGCGCTGCCTGTTCCTGCACATCGACTACCCCGAGTCGGAGCGCGAGCGGGAGATCGTCCTCTCGCAGGTGCCGGAGATCGAGGAGCAGCTCGCCGGTCAGGTCGTCGAGGTCGTGGCGAAGCTGCGCGGCATGGAGCTGCGCAAGGCGCCGTCGATCGCGGAGACCATCGACTGGGCGCGCACGCTGGTGGCCCTCGGCACCGGCACCCTCGACGTGGCCGCCATCGACCAGACGCTGGGCGTCATCCTCAAGCACGCCAGCGACCACGACCGGGCGGTCCGCGAGCTGCGGCTGCGCGCCTGATGACGCTCCTCGACCGGCACATCGAGTTCGTCGAGGCGCTGCGCACCGCCGGGCTGCCGGTCTCGCTGGCCGAGGGCCTGGACGCCGTGCAGGCGATCGGCTCCCTCGGCATGGGGGAGCGCGAGACCCTCCGGGCGGCGTACGCGGCCACCCTGCTGAAGCGCCAGAACCATCGGGCCGGCTTCGACCAGGTCTTCGACCTCTACTTCCCGGCGCTGGTCGGGGCCGGGATCGGCGTCCGAACCCCGGTAGTCCGAGACGCAACCGTCGTGGATGAGGCCGATGGACCACGGGAACGTCTCGGACTACCCGGAGCGGAGGACCTCGCCGGGCAGGACGGACCGCAGGCGCTGGCCGACTTCCGCGAGGCCCTGACGATCGCCCTGGCCATGGGCGACCCCGACGTCATGATGGTGCTGGCCCGCGAGGGGGTGGCCCGGTTCGGGCTGATCCGCGGGCGCGGTCCGGGCGAGCAGCGGTGGTCGTCCTACAACGTGATGAACCGGGTCTCGCCCGACGAGCTGGTCCAGAAGGCGCTGCAGGGGATGGGCGCAGACACCGGGGACGACCCGTCCCTGCGGCGGCTGGTCGAGGCGCAGTCACGGGAGTTCGAGCGGCTGGTCGACGCCGAGGTACGCCGCCGCGCGGCCGAGGTCCGCGGCCCCCAGCACGTCGCCCGGCACACGATCCGCCCCGCCATCGAGCAGGTCGACTTCACCTCCGCGCGCAAGGCCGACCTGGAGCTGATGCGTCGTGAGATCCAGCCGCTGGCCCGTCGGCTGGCGACACGGCTGAGCCGTGAGCAGCACGCCCGCTCGCGAGGTCCGCTCGACTTCCGGCGCACGGTTCGGGCCTCGATGTCGAGCGGCGGGGTGCCGATGGAGACCCGGCACAAGCCCAAGCGCCCCGGCCGCACCGACCTCGTGGTGCTGTGCGACGTCAGTGGGTCGGTCTCCAACTTCGCCTCCTTCACCCTGATGCTGGTCTTCGCGCTGCGGGAGCAGTTCAACCGCGTGCGCGCGTTCACCTTCGTCGACGAGATCCACGAGGTCACCGACCGGTTCACCACCAGCAGGGACCCGGCCGAGACGATGAGCGAGCTGGCCGCGAGCGCGCGCCACGCGTCGCTGTGGGGGCGCACGAATTACGGGCGGGCGTTCACCCGCTTCGCCGACGAGTACGCCGACGCCCTCACCCCGAAGACCAACCTGCTCGTCCTGGGCGACGCCAGGTCCAACCACACCGATCTCGCACTGCCCGTCGTCAAGGACCTGGTGTACGCCGCCCGGCACAGCTTCTGGCTCAATCCCGAGCAGGTCCGCAACTGGAACACGGGCGACAGTGCTGCTCGCGAGTACGGCCGGCTGGTCCCGATGGTCGAGTGCCGCAACCTGACCCAGCTGGGGGAGTTCGTGCACGACCTGGCCTGATCGCCCTCGGAGCCGACGGGTTCGACGTACCGTCGACGGGTGAGAGTCTCGGGACAGCCGCCACGATCCATGCCCTGGGTGCTTGCGCTCATCCTTCTGGCCTCCGGGTGCGGATCTGTCGCAGGGCACGGCCCCGCCGTGGCCGCGAAGCAGGACATCGCTTCCACGGCCGCCGCCTCGACCACCCTGCGGGTGGTTGCCGTGGGGGACATCGCGTGTGAGCCGGGCAAGCCCGCCGTGGGCACCTCGTGCCGACAGGCGGAGACGGCCGCCCTCGCTCGGAGCCTCGCCCCGGACCTGGTGCTCACGCTCGGTGACCACCAGTACGACACGAACAGCCTCGCCGAGTACGCCGGCTCCTACGACCTGTCGTGGGGGTCGCTGCTTCCCAAGACCCGTCCGGCGATCGGGAACCACGAGTACAAGACCCCGGGCGCAGCGGACTACTACACCTACTTCAAGGGGCGTCAGCCCGGTGCACCCGGCTACTACCGGGTCGCGGTGAACGGCTGGAACGTCTACGTCCTGAACAGCAACTGCGACCGCGTCAGCTGCGGGACCGAGGCGGCCTGGCTGGACGCGCAGATGCGAGCGCATCCCTCGAGGTGCTCGATCGTCACCATGCACCACCCGCGCTACTCCTCAGGTCTCGAGCACGGCAACAACACCGCGGTCAAGCCGCTGTGGCAGGCGGCGTACCGACACCGCAACGAGCTCGTGATGTCCGGTCACGACCACGACTACGAGCGGTTCCAGCCGATGGACGCCAGGGGGCACGTCAAGCGGCGCCGCGGGATGGTCGAGTTCGTGGTGGGAACGGGGGGCAACAGCCTCTACCACCTCGGGACGCGCAAACGAGGTTCCGCCTACTACCAGGCGCGCACCCCCGGAGTGCTCTTCCTGGGCCTGAAGGCGTATGCCTACAGCTGGTCGTACCGCAGCACCAGCGGCGCCGTGCTGGACTCGGGCAGTCGAAGTTGCCGCTGACCCACGTAGCGCGTCAGCGCATCTGGACGTCGCGCGCACAGGGCTTCGAGGGGCGCGGTAAAGTAGTCGATTCCCCGAGAACGACCGCTCCGACGAAGGACACCATCGTTGACAAGTGACGTTGCCGCGCGCGAAGCCGCGAGCGAGCAGGAGTACGTCGACACCGTCTACGCCCAGCTCGACAAGGCCGCGCTGTCGGCGCAGGAGCTGGCCAAGGAAGGGCTGGCGCGGGGTCGCATCGGCAACGAGGGTGGCCTCGTCGAGCGCGACGCGATGGTGTTCCAGGCGGCCCGACGGATGGCTACGCTCGACGCGGCCCACGAGGGTCTCGTCTTCGGCCGTCTCGACATGGGTGCCCAGGTCAGCACCGTGCCGCGCTACATCGGCCGCATCGGCCTGCGCGACGACAACTACGACACGCTGCTGATCGACTGGCGTGCTCCCGCGGCAGCCGTGTTCTACCAGGCCACGCTGGCCGAGCCCCAGGGCGTCGTACGCCGTCGGATCCTGCGCAGCAAGGGCGTGCACGTCCTCGGGGTCGAGGACGACCTGCTCGACCCCGACGACCCGGCCGCCGAGACGCTGCCCATCGTGGGCGAAGGGGCGTTGCTCGCCCAGCTGTCCAAGGCCCGCGACCGCTCGATGCACTCCATCGTCGCGACCATCCAGGCCCAGCAGGACCGTGCGATCCGTGCACCCAACAAGGGTGTCGTCTCGATCAGCGGTGGTCCCGGCACCGGCAAGACCGTCGTGGCGCTGCACCGTGCGGCCTACCTCCTCTACTCCGACCGGCGCCGCTACGAGCGCGGTGGCGTCCTCGTCGTGGGCCCGTCCGGGGTGTTCATGCGCTACATCGAGCGGGTGCTGCCCTCCCTCGGTGAGACGGCCGTGGCGCTGCGTTCGCTGGGCGAGGTCGTCGACGGCGTGCGGGCCAGCCGGCGCGAGGAACCGGCCGTGGCCGAGGTGAAGGGATCAGCCGCGATGGCCGAGGTGCTGCGGCGTACCTCGCGCCAGGCGGTGCCCGGCGTCGCCCACGAGTTCCGGGTCTTCTACCGCGACGACGTGATCCTGCTCGGTCCCCGCGAGCTCGCTGCCCTGCGCCGTCAGCTGCTGTCGATGGGCCATCGCAACCGCTCGACCACCCGGGTCGCCTCGACGCTGATCGAGGCGATGTGGCGCCAGGTCCGCAGCGAGCGTGGCCGCGACCGCACCAAGGAGGAGTTCGCCGAGGAGATGCGCACCGACGACCGGTTCCTCGCGTTCGCCGCCGCCTGGTGGCCCCAGCTCGACGCCGCCACGGTGCTCGGCTGGCTGCGCGACCCCGAGTTCCTCGCGCGAGTGAGCGAGGGCGTCCTCGACGACGAGTCGGTGCGGCTGCTCTCCAAGTCGTGGGGCCCGGAACAGGAAGCCACAGCGCTCTCCGTCGACGACGTGGCCATGCTCGACGAGCTGCGCTACCTCCTGGGCGACCCGCCGATCGTGAACACCGGCTCGGTCGACGACGAGCACCTCGGCGCGGAGGACGCCTCCCTCCAGGAGCTGTGGACCGCCTCCGACCGGGAGTACGCCGGGCCACGCGGCTGGGCGCCGCCCACCAACCGGGTCGAGGACGACGCGTTCGCGCATGTGCTGATCGACGAGGCCCAGGACCTCACGCCGATGCAGTGGCGCATGGTCGGCCGCCGGGGACGCTCGGCCACCTGGACCATCGTCGGCGATCTGGCCCAGTCGTCGTGGCCGGTGCCGGCCGAGTCGGCCGCCGCGAGGGCCGAGGCCCTGGGCGACAAGCCGCGTCACGACTTCCACCTCTCGACCAACTACCGCAACTCCTCGGAGATCTACGACTTCGCCGCGGCGTACGCCGAGAGGGTCGGCCTGGACGCCGACCTGCCCGACGCCGTCCGCTCGACCGGGGAACCACCGCTCGAGCTGCGGGTGGACGACCTCGAGGCGGCCGTCCACGAGCAACTCACCCGTCTGGCCGGCTCACTGGCCGGCACAGTGGGGGTCGTCGTACCCTCGGCCCGCCTGGGCGAGGTCACCCGGTGGGTCTCCTCCTGGCCCGAGTTCGCCGAGGAGACCGGGACGCCCGAGTCGCGCCTCGTCGTACTCACCGGGCTGGACACCAAGGGCCTCGAGTTCGACGGCATCGTCGTCGTGGAGCCCCAGGAGATCGAGGCCGAGGCTCCGACCGGCCGGGCCACCCTCTACGTCGTCTACACCCGCGCCACCCAGCGGATGGTCACCCTCACCCAGTAGCGCGCCGAGCGGGCAGTTGCGGCACGCGGGAGCGCGGCGAGCGGGCAGTTGC
>JBKJON010000025.1:0-9601 GCA_046595715.1 Marmoricola sp. | reverse complement strand
AGCCGTCGCTGCCGCCGAACAGGCCCACGGCGCCGGCCAGGTTGCTGCCGGCGTTGGACACGATCCGGTTGTCGGCGATCCGGACGCCCTCATTGTGCTGGTCTGCGTCGGCCCCGGCCAGGTCGGGGGTGCCGATCCGGATGGTGCCGTAGCCGCCGCCGTTGTTCTGGACCACGTTGTTGGTGATCTGGAGGTTCTTGACGTAGGCGTTGGCGAAGATGGCCCCGCCCTGGGTGGTGACGTTCGCCGGGAGACCCGTGGGCAGGCCGTTCACGGAGTTGATGTTGCCCGGGAAGCCCTGCTGGTCGCCGCCGCGGATGTCGAACCCGTCGATGGCGGCGTGGAACGTGCCGCCGAAGCTGCGCGCCTGGCCGGCTTTGTTGCCGTTGCCCGACGAGGCGAGAAGGTAGATCCCCTCACCGTCGCTGACGTTCTGGTTGCCGTCCCAGGTGAGTCCGCCGACCTTGGTCCACCAGGCGGCGGCCAGGGCGGTGTCGCCACCGAAGGCGCCGGCGTCGAGCACCGTGCCCGGCACGTAGGTGGTCCCCTGGAGGCCTCCCGAGCCGACGCCTTGGAGCTTCACCGGGGAGGCCATCACGAGGTTCTCGTAGTAGGCACCGCGAGGGTTCCCGGCTTGGGCGTTGTCGGGATAGACCACGACCAGGTTCCCGTTCGGACCGTTGCTGCTGTACGCGGCGTCCAGCGCGTCCTGGATCGTGGCGTACTGCTTGGCGGGACCGACCTCACGGACGGTCGGGTTGTAGCTCCCACCGAGCACGTGGAAGGTCAGCCCGTTCACGGTGTTCTGACCGTTGGCCGCCGTGATCCTGAGCGTGTGCGTACCGGTGGGCGTACCGGCGGGGACCGTGGCCTGGATCGTGGTTGCGCCCCAGGCGGTCGTGGGCAGAGCCGTCCCGTCGAGCGTCACCGCGCCGGTGCCCTGGGCCGCGCCGAACCCGGTGCCCTCGATGGCGAAGGAGCCGGTGCCGTTGACATAGGGCTTGGAGACCGCGAACAGCTGCGGGACGACGGCGTCGATGGGGCAGGAGACGGCGAGGTTCAGACCCGTCGTCGGTGAGGCCAGGATCGAGCCGACCTGGGTGGGGGCCAGGTCGGTGGGGATGGTCACGCCGGGCATCGCCTCGAACTCGGTGGCGATGGTGCGGTAGCGCGGGTTGTAGTTGGCGTTCAGCTCCCCCGGGACACCGGGATCGTTGCCCACGAAGCGGTACATCCCGGTGCACACGCCCGAGGGCGTGGGGCAGCTGATGTGGTCCGTGGAGGGCAGCAGGGTCTCGTAGTAGCCGCTGAAGTCGGACTCCACGGTCTGCACGAGGCGATTGTTAAAGTCGTAGATGCCGACCGGGGCGAACGGGACGCCGGGCTTCTCGCCGTACAGCGTGCTGCGCGGGTCGGTGCCGTAGTTGATGTCGTCGACGATGAGGCCCACCAGACGGGAGGGGATCGGCACGTCGGTGAACAGGTTGAACATCGGCACGATCGACTTACCGTTGTTGAGCGAGACCAGCTTGGTGTCGCAGCTCGGCTTGACCTGGCCCTCGTACGGCGAGCCGCCGATGTCGACGAAGGTGGGATTGTCGACCGGAGTGGACTTCGGCACAGTCACGCCGACAGGGGCGCCGTTCGTGCCGTCACCGACGACGGCGGGGTAGTTGTCCGGGGGCGGGGTCGTGGCCGGGCTGGCGGCAGGAACAGCCACGTCGACCGTGTGCAGCGCACCGGCACAGGCCGACGGCGGGACCTGCGGGATGATCTGGTCGCCGTGGGCGACGTTGATGTCCTCCTCGCTGGTCACGTGGTAGAGCGGCTTGTGGGTGACCTTGTCGTCGGAAATCTTGACCGAGACCAGGTAGTCGCCCGAGCCGAGGGCTGTGAAGGGCACGTCGGTGCCGCTGGCGTCCTTGCAGGTGGGGTTGGCCGGGTCGGTGGCGTCGAGAGTGCCGGTGCCGGTGCAGGCGTCGCCGAAGCCGTAGTTGCCGTCGACCGCCGCACCGAAGTTGGCGTTCGGTGTGTTCTGGTCGGTGGCGTAGGGGCCGTACTGGACGCTCTGCAGGATCGCCGAGATGCACTCGCCGTTGGTCTCCTGGTTGGGGGCCAGGACGTCCTCGTCGTAGGCGGTGGGGTTGTCCTTCTTATGCACCAGGGGTGTGCCGTTCAGGTCGCGGGCGGTGCAACCGGTGGGCCGGCTCCAGTGCTCGGAGACGTAGGTGTTGAGCAGCGTGCCCTTCTGGTAGGAGCCGTCGGGGGCCAGCTGGTAGAAGCCGTCGGCGTCGCACGGGGCACTGGCGTCGGTGCCGCAGTCGACGGGGGCGTTCAGCTCGACCGGCAGGTCGGAGATGCCGGGCTGCCAGTCCTCCGCCGCGGCGTAGCGTGGGTCGAGCTCGTTGCGGGTGGTGTCGTAGGTCAGCGAGCCGACGATGCCGCCGTTGCGAGGGTCGATGCCGTTCCTGCCGGTCGGGTCGTAGGCGTGCACGCCCCAGTCCATGGTGCCACTGAGCCCGATCATGTTGAGCGTGCTGACGTCGACGCCCGCGCCCTTGACCGTGGTCGCGGTCTTCTGGTTGTCGGCCTGATAGGTCACGCCGGTGGTGAAGAAGGAGCTGTTGTAGGCCTCCATCACCATCCACGCCGCCAGCGGGTAGGCGCCCTCGAAGAAGTAGTGGCCGGTGGTATCGGTGATCGCCGTGGTCGAGCCGCGGTCCATCAGCGAGTTGTCCTGCTTGCGCAGCGTCAGGGTGAAGTTCGGGATGCCGGTCTCGCCGGGGTCCTTCACGCCGTTGCGGTTAATGTCGTTAAAGACGTAGCCGTCGAGTTTGGTCCACCAGCCCATCAGGGGCAGCTGGCCCATCGTGACCGCCTCACCGTTGGTCACGGAGACATTGACCAGGTTGAGGATGTAGTTCTGCGGCTCGTCCCACCAGGTCAGCGAGTAGTCGCCGTCGGGGACGTGGGGGATGGTGAAGCTGCCGTCGGGGTTGCCGCGACCGACGTACACCGCCTGGTCGCCGTTGTTGAGATCGGACAGCGAGATCACCGGGCTGGGGATCGGCTTGTCGGTCTTGGAACCGGTCATGCCGTTGAAGAAGTTGACGTCACCGCCCTTGGGGGGCGTGTACTGCTTGACGCCGACGACGACGCCGCTGATCGAGCCGCTTCCGGCCTTCAGGACGTTCTTGGGCTGGGCGAAGCCGAACTGCGGGGCAGGCACCGGCTCGCCGGCCAGTGTGGCCTCGGTGTCGTAACCCGTGGAGCCCTCGGCGACCCAGCTGTCGAAGTCGTGGTTGCCCTCGAGCGTGGTGGTCTGGATCCAGTCCGTGCCGTCCGGAGGCTGCACGGTGGTGGTGTAGCGGTTGGACCCCAGGTGCGGGATCGCCAGCATGCCGGTCTTGTCGGCGAAGCACTTGCCGCCCACCTTGTCCACGACCGGTGCGCCGCTGGAGTCGAGGGAGCCGGCCGGGATCGTGAAGTCGGCGGTCTCGCCGACGTAGGTGGTGCACAGCGGGTTGCCGTAGACGTCGGTGGTGACCTCCCCGAGGGTGTCGTTGATGTGCCCCTGGAAGCCCTGGGGGAAGTTGGTGGAGATCTCGCTGTTGTCGATGGCCCCGTTGGTGGTCGCCTCGTCCTGGTAGACCTGCGCGCGGAGGGTGGCGTCGGGCAATGGGTTCGGCTGGACCTCGACGATGACCGGGTCGGTCGTGGTGAACGGCACGGTGAAGTGGGCGCCGTCCAGCTTGTAGCCGTCGGCCAGCACGGAGATGAGGTACTTGCCGTCAGGCAGGCCGGTGAGGCCGTCTGCCAGGTCGGCGTCGGTGCCCTGGGCGACGATCGGCGCCGTGGTGTGCGGCAGCTCCCGGATCGAGGGCCAGTTGCAGCCGGCCGGATAGTTGGTGGCCGAGGCGGAGCAGGCACCGGTCGGGGTGCGCTGCGCCGTCGAGCCGGTGTTGTCCTCGTTGATCAGGAACTTGTACGACGTCACCGGGTCGCCCTCGCGGACGCCGGCGCCGCCGTTGGCGCGGGGCTCCGTGCGGGCGCTCTGGACCTGCACGTTGAGAACGTCGGTGGGTGCGGCGCTCGCCTGGGGCAGCGGCAGCATCACCAGCATGGCGGCGGCCAGGGCGAGCGCCACAGCACTCGCTGTGGCACGCCGGGGGATGTCCGGCGGCGCGGACGCTGCGGCACCGCGGGTCCGGAGCCCCCCCCTGGGGGTCGCCTTCGACGAACTCATCCACTGTGCACGCATGTGCCTCACCCCTCGCTAGTCGGCACCTTCGGGATAAGAGTCGGGCTGGTCGGGCTGCAATCCCCTTGTATGACTAAGTGGTCATCGGGCCGTCATGACGCACTCACCACGAGCGTCGGAGTCCGTCACTGACCGCGACATGTGGAGAAACCGGTCGCTTCTCACGAGCGGGGAGAAACGGCCGGTGCGCAGCCTCGCTCGTGGCTTCACGAGGGCAGGGTTGTGGTGCGAGTCCACCCGGTGGGGTGGTGCCGTCCAGGCCCCTTCGCCGTGGTGGGGCCCCGGGAATCTTCTCGGAGCTAGGCGCCCCAGCCCATCGGGAAGACTTCGAAGGGAGCAGCGAGGGGGACGCCGAGCCGCTGTCCGGCCGCCCGACCGAAGCCCTCGAGGAACTCGGCGGGGTCCCAGTCGTCCCAACCTAGGCCGTCGATGTAGGCCTGGTGCGCCTTGAGGGACTCCACGCCGGCGTCGAAGGTCGCGGTGGTGTCGACGGCGTGGGCTGACTGCGGCGACCCTGCCGCCCAGACCGCACGGACACCGCCCCACGGTTCCAGGTCCCCACCCTGGCCGGCGAGCTGCTCGGGGAAGACCCAGCGGTTCCCGGAGTCGCGTACGGCGTCGAGGACCGCCTTGCCGACGGCGATGTGGTCGGCCTGGTTGAGGTTGGCCCCGCCGAAGGTGTCTCGGAAGTTGCCGGTGATCACGATGTCGGGACGGTGCCGGCGCACCTCGGCCGCGAGCAGACGGCGCATGGGGACGCCGTACTCCAGGATCCCGTCGGGCTGGTGCAGGAAGTCGACGGTGTCGACGCCGACGACGCGGGCCGACTCCACCTGCTCCGCCTCGCGCACGATCCGGCACTCATCGGGGTGCAGGCCGTCGATCCCGGCTTCACCGCTGGTGACCATCGTGTAGCCGAGCCACTTGCCCTGGCCGGTCCATCGGGCGACGGCGGCCGCCGCGCCGAACTCCATGTCGTCGGGGTGCGCGACGATGCACAGGGCACGCTCCCAGGTCTCGTCGAGCGGCGCCAGGGGAGCAGGAGTGTCCATGGGTCCGAACCTATGCCCCGGAGGACTCAGTGCGGCAGGGGGAAGCTGAAACGGCTTGCGCCCGCGGGGTTCTCCTCGACCCCGATGCAGCCGCCGTGGCGCTCCACGATCTGGCGGCAGGCAGCCAGTCCGATGCCGTGCCCCGACGCGCCCGAGTCGACCCGCGTGAACATGAAGAACACCGACCCACGATGCTCCTCGGGGATTGGGAGTGTCTGCGGCGACCTCGACCATCGCGCCGGTCTCGTTGATCCGGTGCTCCAGGTCCTGGCGGACCTCCTGGACGAGCGCGGTGACAGAGACCTCTTCGCGCGTCAGGGGGCCGGCCCCGGTGACCCGGGACCGGCACTCCGGCAGCGAGCTGACCAGCTCGGACATCCGCTCGGAGGCCTGGCCGGCGCGGCCGATCCCCTCCTGGGCACGGGGGTCGAGGAGGTCGCCGTACTCGCCCGTGAGGGGCTCCATGTAGCCGTGGTTCGTGGCCAGCGGCGCCTGGAGGTCGTGACTGGCCAGCATGGCGAGGGCCTCCAGGTCGGCGTCGGACCGTTCGAGCCGGGCCTTCTGCTCGTGCAGCTCGAGGTTGAGCTGCTCGATCCGTTCGGCGGCTTTCATCTCCTCGGTCAGGTCGGCGACGTGGGGGACGAAGTGCAGCGGCTCGCCACGAGCGTTGCGCACCAGCTCGACCGACAGGTTGGCCCGGATCACGTGGCCGTCGGCGTGGAGGTAGCGCTTGCGCAGGCTGTACGTCTGGATCCTGCCGGCCACGAGCCGGGCCGGCAGGTCGAGGTCTTCGGAGAGCTCCTCGGGGCGGGTGATGTCCTGGAACGTGAGCTCCAGCAGGTCGTCAGCTGAGTAGCCCAGGAGCCGACACAACGACTGGTTCACCCGCATGTGCTTGCCCTCGAGCCTCACCAGGGAGATTCCGACCGGGCGTTGTCGATGTTGAGCGGCCAGCGTTCTTCTGCCGCGGCGAGGGTGGTCACCTCGCAACCTTTGGTGCCCACGTGCGGATTCGCGGCTGCCCACGCCCCTCACGTGGTCCTGCTCGGTCGCTCCGGAATAGGTGGTGACGGGCACCGGCACTACCCTTGTCCAGTGAGTGAAAGCAGTACGACGACCCCCCGCTTCGACGAGCTGGGGCTGGACCCGAAGGTAGAAAGGGTTCTCAAGGACGTCGGCTACGAGACACCATCTCCCATCCAGGCCGAGGCGATCCCGCCGCTGCTGGCTGGCCAGCACGTCGTGGGACTCGCCCAGACCGGCACCGGCAAGACCGCCGCGTTCGCACTCCCGATCCTCTCGCGCATTGACATGTCGCTCACCAAGCCGCAGGTGCTCGTGCTGGCGCCGACCCGTGAGCTGGCGCTCCAGGTCTCCGAGGCCTTCGGCCGCTACGCCGCTCACCTCAAGGGGCTGCACGTGCTCCCGGTCTACGGAGGCCAGGGGTACGGCGTCCAGCTCAGCGCCCTGCGACGCGGCGTCCACGTCGTCGTCGGCACACCGGGTCGGGTGATGGACCACCTGGAGAAGGGCACCCTGGACCTGAGCGAGCTTCGCTTCGTGGTGCTCGACGAGGCCGACGAGATGCTCAACATGGGCTTCGCCGAGGACGTCGAGACGATCCTGGCCGGAACCCCTGCGGACAAGCAGCTGGCACTGTTCAGCGCCACGATCCCGCCACAGATCCGCCGGATCATCAAGAAGTACGCGCCGGGTGCCACCGAGATCAGCGTCAAGTCCTCCTCCGGCACGGCGACGAACGTGAACCAGCGCTACCTCAAGGTGGCGCACCCCCAGAAGCTCGACGCACTCACCCGCATCCTCGAGGTCGAGAACTTCGACGGCATGATCATCTTCGTCCGGACCAAGCACGTCACCGAGGAGCTGGCCGAGCGGCTCAGGGCCCGAGGGTTCTCCGCGTCGGCGATCAACGGCGACGTCGCCCAGGTGCAGCGTGAGCGCACCATCGACCAGCTGCGCAAGGGCAAGCTCGACATCCTGGTCGCGACCGACGTCGCCGCTCGCGGTCTTGACGTGGAGCGCATCAGCCACGTGATCAACCACGACATCCCCACCGACACCGAGTCCTACGTGCACCGCATCGGTCGCACCGGCCGGGCCGGGCGCAGCGGCGAGGCGATCTCGTTCGTCACCCCACGTGAGAACTACCTGCTGCGCGCCATCGAGAAGGCCAACCGGACCACGTTGACGCAGATGAACCTGCCCACCGTCGAGGACGTCAACGCCTTCCGGGTGCAGAAGTTCACCGAGTCGATCGGCCAGGCGCTGGCCGACCCCCAGCTCGGCGTCTTCCGCGAGCTGGTGCAGTCCTACGAGCGGGAGCACGACGTCCCGGCCGACGACATCGCCGCCGCGATCGCCGTACTCGCGCAGGACGGTGAGCCCCTGTTCCTCGAGGACATGCCCGAGCCCAAGGCGCAGGAGCGCCGTGAACGTCGCGAGCCCGCCGGGGGACTCGTGCGCTGGCGCATCGCCGTCGGCAAGCGTCATCGTGTCGAGCCCCGCCAGATCGTCGGTGCCCTGGCGAACGAGGGGGGCCTCAAGCGCTCGGACTTCGGCCGCATCGACATCAAGCCCGGATTCTCACTGGTCGAGCTGCCGCCGGACCTGTCCCAGCAGACCTTGGACAAGCTGGCCGACACCCGCATCTCGGGCGTCCTGATCGACCTCCAGCTCGACAAGGGTCCGGCACCTCGCTCAGGCCCGCCGAAGCGGTTCAACGACAGCGGCCCGGGCCGAGCCCCGGGCAAGAAGCCTCGCCACAAGTCCACCTAGTCACCGAACGGTGGATCCGGTGCGGCTCGTCGGTGCTCGACGGCTGCTCAAACTCTGACATTCTCCGTACAATGGTGTTTTTCGGACACTATGCTTCCGCGGGTGTCTCAGAATCATGCGCCCCTGCTCAGAACCCTCGTGGGCCTCCTCTTCCTCGGGTTCTTCATGGGGGTGGCCCCCGCCGACGCCGATACCGCGGGACCGCTCAGGATCCTGTTGACGGGCGACTCCATCACCCAGGGCTTCAACGGTGACTACACCTGGCGCTACCGCCTGGACAAGGAGTTCATCCGGCAGGGGGTGCCGGTCGACTTCGTGGGGTCTCGCAAGGATCCGTACGTCAAACCGGGCTGGAGCTCGGCGCAGTACGCCGACCCCCACTTCGACCAGGATCACTTCGCCCGAGCCTCGAGCACCCTCCAGCAGCAGGCCGGCTGGATCAAGGACGAGGTGACCAAGAACCAACCCGACCTGATCGTGCTGATGGCCGGTGTCAACGACATGCGCGGCGGCGCGGACGCAGCGACGACGAACGCTCGCCTGCGCACGTGGATCGAGCGTGCCCGCGACGCCAAGCCCGATGTCCGCATGATCATCTCCCCGGTCCTCGACGCCCTGCAGGTGGGCCGGCCGTCGCTCTCGACGACGATCAAGCAGTACGACCAGATGCTCGGCCCGACCGTGACGGAGCTGTCCACCCAGCAGTCGCCGATCACCATGGCCAGCACCACCAGCGGCTGGTCGGTGACGACCCACACCACCGAGAACCTGCACCCGTCGGCGTACGGCGAGACGCTGATCGCCCAGCGGATCGCGGAGGCCCTCGCCACCGTCGGTGTGCTGCCGCAGCCGCCGAGCATCTACCGGTGGGCGTCGTGGAACCGGCAGCCCCGCGTCAGGGTCGTCATGAACGGCTCCCGGGCGGTGCTGTCGTGGGACTGGCAGGCGATCGACAGCGCCCGGATCGCGATCCAGCGGGTGGGGCACGCGGCCAGCTTCCCGGTGAACCGCTACGGCCGGGGCACGATGACGACCTCAGCGCTGGTGCCGCGGGCGACCTACGACATCCGGGTGCAGTTGATCCGAGGACGCATGGCCACCCCGCTGGGGCCGGCCACGCGCATCGTGGTGCCTGCGGCGGGGAAGCCGACCCGGGTGGCCCGGGTGACCGTGACCGCTGCCGGGGTCCGCTGGACCGCCGTGCCGCGGGCCACGGGATACCTCGTGAGGTTCAAGCAGGCCAGACGCAAGCGCTGGCAGACACGGCGTACGTCCACGGCCCTCTCGATCGGTGCCGTCAAGGTCGTCCGGGCCAAGGTCTGGGCGGTCAACTCCGTGGGTCGCTCGGTCGTCCGCTTCGGAGCCCGCTGACCGCTGCGCTGCTCGGCAAGGGAGCCGACCTCCTCGCAGCCGCCACCGTGCCTGCGCCGAGGACATGGCGCCTCTCGGTAGGCTCTGCCGCTCCGGGGGAGGTAGCTCAGTCGGTTAGAGC
>JBKJON010000563.1:0-4957 GCA_046595715.1 Marmoricola sp. | reverse complement strand
GGCCTTCCTGGTCAACGTCCCGATCGCGGCGGTGGTGGTGGTCATCGCGCGACGGCACGTGCCGGAGTCGCGGCCGCCGCCCACCGGTGACCGGCTCGACTGGACCGGTGCCGGCCTCTTGGCCGGCTGTCTCGCGACCCTGACCTTCGCCCTCACCGCCTGGTCCAACGCACCCTTCCTGAGCCCTCGCGTGGCTGGGGCGCTGGTCGTCAGCCTCCTCGTCGGCACGGTGTTCGGCTTCTGGGAACATCACTCGGCGGCACCGCTGGTGCCGGTGAAGCTCTTCGCGTCGCGCGTGTTCGTGGTGGCCAACGTCGTGACCTTCGTGGTGTACGCCGCGCTGGGGGTGGTGTTCTTCTCGCTGGGGATCGTGCTGCAGGTCGGCGCCGGCCGTTCCCCCATCCAGGCGGGCCTCGCGCTGTTGCCGGTCACCGTGCTGATGCTGCTCTTCTCGAGCCGGGCCGGGGCCTTGATGGACCGGGTCGGAGCCCGGTTGCCGATGAGCCTCGGGCCGTTGGTCTCGGCGGTCGGGATCGCGCTGCTGACCCGGATCGACCGACATGTGAACTACCTGCTCGACGTGATCGTCCCGACGACGGTGTTCGGCGTCGGCCTCACGCTGATGGTCACCCCCCTCACGGCCACGGTGCTGGCGGCCGTTCCGGACGAGGTGGTGGGGCTCGCGAGCGGGGTCAACAACGCGGTCGCCCGCACCGCCGGGCTGCTCGCGGTGGCCGCCGTACCGCTCGTCGGTGGTCTCGGCGGGACGGGCCTGACCGACCCCGCCGTGGTGGTGGCCGGGTTCGGGACCCTGATGTGGACCTGCGTGGCGCTCCTCGCCGCCGGCGGGACGCTGGCGTGGTTCGGCGTACCGTCCACGCGGGACCAGGACCTGGCGGCACGTCCGCCGGAGTACCACTGCTCCACCGCGGCGCCCCCGGTGTCGGCCGCCGCCACCGGGGAGCCTGGGCTCGCTGGTTGACGGGGGCTGCCGGTCTCCCCGGGCACCCGCTCACTCCCCCGGCCACCGGGTGGCGCCGGTCGGGACCGCTGGCTCGGCTGGTGGGGAGGGCAGGAGGGCCGAAGGACTATCAGTTCGCGGGCGACTTGCCGGGGCCACGCCTGGAGCGGCATCAGGTCCGCGCGAACTGATCGTCCTTGCGCACGGCAGGCGGTACGCCGCCTAGAACCAGTCGGGGTCGAGGTCCAGCGTGGTGCGGTCCAGCGACTCCAGCAGGTCGAGCTTCGGCCCGATCGTGGGCAGTTCGAAGCGGAAGAAGTACTGGGCTGCCGCGCGCTTCCCGTCGTAGAAGCCGCCCGTCGACGCACCCGTCGCCAGGACCTGCTCGAGCCAGAGCCACGCCACGACGAGGTGGCCCGCCGCCTCGAGATAGAGGGAGGCATTGGCCATCGCCAGCTCCGGATCGCCCTGTCCCCACAGGGCGGCGGTCACCCGGAGCAGGTCGTCGATGCGAGTGTTCAGCTGTTCGGCGTACGTCGCGGCGGCGCCACCGGCCTGTGCGGCGCGCGCGGTCGTGGCCCGCATCCGGTCGGTCAGGAGCGCGAGTCCCCGGCCGCCGTCCATCACGACCTTGCGCCCGAGCAGGTCGAGCGCCTGGATGCCGTGGGTGCCCTCGTGGATCGGGTTCAGCCGGTTGTCACGGTAGAACTGCTCGACCGCGTAGTCGCGGGTGTAGCCGTAGCCGCCGTGCACCTGGATGGCGAGGTCGTTGGCTGCCAGGCACCACTGCGAGGGCCACGACTTGGCGATCGGGGTGAGCATCCCGAGGAGCGCGTCCGCGGTCGCGCGGTCCTCCTCGGCGTCGGCCGTGGCCACCTCGTCGACGAGACGCCCGCAGTAGAGAACCAGCGCCAGGGCACCCTCGACGTAGGACTTCTGGGCCAGCAACATCCGGCGTACGTCGGCATGCTCGACGAGCCGCACCGGGGGAGAGGCCGGGTCCTTGTCGGCCAGGGAACGGCCCTGCGTGCGCTCTCCGGCGTACTGCACGGCGTGCAGGTAGCCGGTGTAGCCGAGGGCCATCGCGCCGGCGCCGACACTGACCCGTGCCTCGTTCATCATGTGGAACATCGCGTTCAGGCCCTTGCCCTCCGCCCCGACCAGGTGTCCGACCGCTCCCGCCCGACCACCGGGCGTGAAGGTGCCCTCCCCGAAGTTGAGCAGCGTGTTCGTGGTTCCGCGGTAGCCCATCTTGTGGTTGAGCCCGACCAGCACGACGTCGTTGCGCTCCCCGAGGGAGCCGTCGTCGGCGACGAGGTGCTTGGGCACGATGAACAGCGAGATGCCCTTGGTGCCCGGGGGTGCGTCGGGCGTGCGCGCGAGCACCAGGTGCACGATGTTCTCGCCCAGCTCGTGGTCGCCGCCGCTGATCCACATCTTGGTGCCGGTCAGGCGGTAGCTGCCGTCGTCCTGGCGCAGGGCGCGGGTCGTGATGTCCCCGAGGGAGGAGCCGGCCTGCGGCTCGGAGAGCGCCATCGTGCCGTACCAGCGGCCCT
The DNA here is from genome assembly GCA_046595715.1 of Marmoricola sp. Taxonomy (GTDB): domain Bacteria; phylum Actinomycetota; class Actinomycetes; order Propionibacteriales; family Nocardioidaceae; genus Marmoricola. The sequence continues at coordinate 2,440 of JBKJON010000563.1, read as the reverse complement.
CGATCACCGGGGCGGCGTACCTGCTCACCTGCTCCGGGGAGCCGTGCGCGACGAGCAGGCTGGCGTTGCCCTCGGCGAGGAAGGGGTAGGCGAAGGTGCCGATGCACGCGGCCTGGAACCAGGCCGAGCAGGCGGAGTGCACGACGAACGGCAGCTGCATGCCGCCGAGCTCGGCGTCGAAGACACTCGTGGGAAGCCCGGACTCGGTGTAGGCCGCCAGCGCCTTGGCCACCTCGGCCGGCATGACCACCTTGCCGTCGTCACCGATCCGTGGCTCGTCGGTGTCGACCAGCCGGTTGAGCGGGGCGAACACGTCGGTGGCCAGCCGCTCGGAGAGGTCGAGCAGCGCCTCGTAGGTCTCACGGTCGTGGTCGGCATACCTCGTGCGCGCGGACAGCGACTCGGTGTCCAGCCACTCGAAGAGCAGGAACTCCAGGTCTCTGCGCGACATGATCAACGACCGCTTCATCAGGCGCCCTCTTCCTCCAGTGTCGACGTCTTGTCGCCACCTTCACACATCGCCGGTGGGTGGTGGGCGGCGAGTAGGGTCGTCGATGTGAGCGGCTCGCAGGGCAGTCCAGAGGGCGTCACGGTGGAGCCACGCCTGCAGCAGGAGTTCTTCGAGATCACCGAGGAGCTGAACGGCTTCCTCATGCTCTACGGCTTCGGGCTCGAGGAGATGCTCACCAAGATCAACATCCTCAAGCAGGAGCTGACCCACACCGAGGCCTCGGGCTCCCCGATCGAGCACGTCAGCCATCGGCTCAAGCGCCCCTCGAGCATTGCCGAGAAGTCCCGCCGCCTCGGCTGCAGCTCGGACTTCGAGGACGTCCGGGCCAAGGTCTGGGACATCGCCGGCATCCGGGTGGTGTGCAGCTTCGTCAGCGACGCCTACGTCGTCCTCGACATGCTCCAGCGGCAGCCGGACGTGGTCGTCGTGCAGGTCAAGGACTACATCGCCCACCCGAAGCCGAGCGGCTACAAGAGCCTGCACCTGATCGTCGACATCCCGGTCTTCCTCTCCGAGCGCACCGAGCTGGTGCGTGTCGAGATCCAGATCCGCACCGTCGCGATGGACTTCTGGGCCAGCCTCGAGCACAAGATCCACTACAAGTACCACCGCGAGGTGCCCCAGAGCCTGCGCGACGAGCTGGTCAGCGTGGCCGCGGCCACGGACCGGCTGGACCAGCAGATGGAGCAGCTCCACCGGGAGTCTCGGCGTCCCTCCCCCGCGGCCGGGTGACGGTCCGGCTCCGGGGAGCCGATCCTTCTCCGTGCTCGCCTACCGCAGCTGGTAGGTGGCGATGCTGGCCGCCACGTAGTGGCAGATGAAGGCCGCGATCGTGAAGGTGTGAAAGACCTCGTGGAAGCCGAACCAGGTGGGGAACGGGTTGGGACGACGCAGGCCGTAGACGAGTCCGCCGAGGGTGTAGAGCCCGCCGCCGACCGCGATCAGCGTGATGACCGCGGTGCCGGCGTCGGCGAAGTCCTTGGCGTAGAAGATCGCCACCCAGCCGAGGGCGAAGTAGATCGGCGTGTAGACCCAGCGCGGGGCGTCGGTCCAGAAGATGCGGAACGCGACCCCCAGAGCGGCGCCGGACCAGACGATGACCAGCAGGCCGACCCGGGCGGAGCCCTCCAGCAGGATCAACGTGAAGGGCGTGTAGGAGCCTGCGATCAGCAGGTAGATGTTGGAGTGGTCGAAGCGTCGCAGGAAGGCCCGGGCCTTCGGTGACCAGTTGCCGCGGTGGTAGATCGCCGAGACCGTGAACAGCAGCAGGGCGGTGAAGGCGAAGATGGCCGAGCCGATGCGCGTGGTCAGCGTCGGCGACAGCGCGATGAGCACGATGCCCGCGGCCAGGGCCAGCGGCGCGGTGCTCGCGTGCAGCCAGCCACGCAGCTTGGGCTTGACCTCGTCCTTGGCGTGGCGGACCTTCCGGCGCACCTCGACGGCCGCGTCGTGCGTCGTCTCAGCGATGCGCTCGGGGAGGGGGTGCTGGGGATCCACGTCCACAAACTACCGGTCAGACCTGTCAGTAGGTGCACTCGCGGGTTCGAAGGAGTGCGGGATCACACGGGCGCCCGCGAGTACAGTGACGCGAGTGGCGGACTGGAAACGAGGACTGCGCCGGGTGCTCTATCCGGCGTACGAAGCGAGGGTCGTTCGCCGCCTTCCCACAGGACGCCTCCCGAAGCACGTCGGTGTCATGCTCGACGGCAACCGGCGGTGGGCCAGGGCTGTCGGTGCCGACACCGCACAGGGCCACCGAGCGGGCGCGGCCAACATCGAGCCGCTGCTCGGCTGGTGCGAGGAGATCGGCGTCCAGGTGGTTACGCTGTGGCTGCTCTCGACGGACAACCTCAACCGCCCCGCCGCCGAGCTCGAGCCCCTGCTCGCCATCATCGGCGACGCCGTGGAGGCCCTCGCCGAGGAGCGTCG
>JBKJON010000426.1:0-5069 GCA_046595715.1 Marmoricola sp. | reverse complement strand
CGGCGGAGAGCCGCTGCACCTGGCCGGGTCCGATCACCCCCGACCCCACCGAGGAGGTGTGCCGCAACGCGCCGCTGAGGACCCAGGTGACGATCTCGAGGTCGGCGTGCGGGTGGTCGGCGTAGCCGGTCCCCGGGGGGAGATGCTCGTCGTTGTGCGCGACCAGGGTCTCGAACCCCACGTTGGCGGGGTCGTAGTGCGCTCCGAAGGAGAACGAGTGCCACGTCGTACGCCCCTCGGCGACGGTCCGGAACCTGTCGCGGGCAGGCCGGTACTCGATCACGCGCCCATGCTGTCATCCCGGCACTACCCGGGACCGCGCGTGGAGCGGTTTACTCACCACCCATGAGAGAGAGCCACCCACAGCTGCCGGCGGGGTTCCTGTTCGGGACCAGCACCGCGTCCTACCAGATCGAGGGCGCGTGGGACGAGGACGGCAAGGGGCCGAGTGTCTGGGACACCTTCACGGCCGAGCCCGGGCGGATCAAGGACGGCCGTGACGGGAAGGTCGCCTGCGACCACTACCACCGCTACGCCGAGGACGTCGGGCTGGTGAGGGACCTCGGTCTCGGTGGCTACCGGTTCTCCATCTCCTGGCCCCGCATCCAGCCCGACGGACGTGGTCCGGCGAACGCGAAGGGTCTCGACTTCTACGACCGCCTCGTCGACGGGCTGGTCGCCGCGGGTGTGGAGCCGATGGTCACGCTCTACCACTGGGACCTCCCGCAGGCCCTCCAGGACGTGGGCGGCTGGGAGAACCGCGACACCTGCGAGCAGTTCGCGCAGTACGCCGCCCTGTGTGCCGACCGCCTCGCTGACCGTGTCGGCAAGTGGGTCCCGGTCAACGAGCCGAACGTGGTCACCCTGCTCGGCCACGGCACCGGCGAGCACGCACCCGGGAGGCAGCTCGGGTTCGGGGCCCTGTCGGTCGGCCACCACCTCAACCTGTCCCACGGCCTGGCCGTGCAGGCCCTCCGGGCCAACGGCGCCCGGGCGGTCGGCACGGCGAACAACCACGCCCCCGTCCGGGCCGCGTCCATGGACCCGGTGGACGAGGCCGCCGCCGACCTCTTCGACACCCTGTGGAACCGGATGTACGCCGGCCCGATGCTCCTCGGCAGCTATCCCGAGGGCTTCGCCGACCTGATGCCGGGCCTGGTCGCCGAGGACCTGCCCACGATCCGGCAGCCGCTCGACTTCTACGGCGTCAACTACTACAACCCGATGGTGATCGCCGCGGCCGCGGAGGGTGCGGAGGTCCCGTTCGAGCAGCGCGAGCTCCCGGGCGACCACCCCAGGACCGACTTCGGCTGGCCGGTCGTCCCGGAGGGACTGCGCGAGGTGATCGGCCTGCTGCGCGAGCGTTGTCCGGACGTCCCACCGATCTACGTCACCGAGAACGGCTGCTCCTACGCCACCGGTCCCGACGAGCACGGCGTGGTGGACGACCAGCCGCGCATCGACTACCTCGCGAGCCACCTCGCGGCGGTGGCCGACGCGATCACGGACGGGGCCGACGTCCGCGGCTACTACTGCTGGTCGCTGATGGACAACTTCGAGTGGGCCTAGGGTTCGAGCAGCGTTTCGGCCTGGTGCACGTCGACTACCAGACCCAGGCGCGCACACCGAAACGCTCCTTCGGCTGGTACGCCGACCTGATCCGGGCCACCCGGGAGAACGGCGGGTGAGCAACGCGTCCGCCGGGCCGCCCGCGCCTGGGACGACCGACCTCGGCGCCCTGGCGGAGCCGACCCGGGCGGTCAGCAAAGTGTGGGTGCTCTGGCTGGCGCTGATCAGCATCGGCGTCTGGTCCGGGTTCTTCGGGCCGATCCAGGTGCTGCTCGCCCAGCAGGCCGAGGCGCTCGACCCGGCGCACAAGGAGGCCACCCTCTCGCTGGTCACGGGGGTCGGGGCCGCGGTCTCGACCATCCTCAACCCGCTCTGGGGCGCCTTGAGCGACCGCACCGTGCTGCGCGTCGGACGCCGACTGCCCTGGGTCCTCGGTGGCCTGGCCGGCGGGGTGGTCGCGATGCTGGTGCTGTCCGGCGCCGGCTCGGTGCCGGTGATGGTCCTCGGCTGGGCCCTGGCGCAGGCCTCGCTGAACGCCATGCTCGCCGCCATCACCGCCACCGTCCCCGACCAGGTCCCGAGCCGCAGCCGTGGAGCCGTCGGCGGCTGGCTCGCGATCGCCCAGACCCTGGGCGTGGTGGCCGGTTCGGGCATCGCGGCCGCCACCGGCAGCATCGCGGTGGGCTACCTCTCCACGGCCGCCGTGCTCGTCGTGCTCGCCCTGCCGTACTGCCTCGACAGCCGCGACCTCGCCCTGGACCCCGCCGTCCGGGAGCCCTTCGAGCTCGGCCGGTTCGTAGGCTCTTTCTGGATCTCGCCGCGGCAGCACCCGGACTTCGCCTGGGCCTGGCTCACCCGTTTCCTGATGAACCTAGGAAACGCGCTGGTGATCCTCTACCTCTTCTACTACCTCAAGGACGCCGTCGGCCTGCGCGACGACGAGGCCGAGGACAAGGTCTTCTTGCTGACCGCGGCCTACGGCGCCTGCACCGTGCTCACCGCCGTGCTGGGTGGCCTCTGGTCGGACCGGCTGGGGCGCCGCAAGGTGTTCGTGATCGCGTCCGGTCTGGTGGCGGCCGCCGGCCTGCTGGTGCTGGCGTTCGTGACGACCCTGACCGGAGCCGTGATCGGTGCGGTGGTGCTCGGCGTCGGCTTCGGGATCTACACCGCGGTCGACTTCGCGATGATCACCGAGGTGCTGCCCTCGGCCGACGCCCGCGCCAAGGACCTCGGCGTCATCAACATCGCCAACGCCCTCCCGCAGGTGCTGGCCCCCGTGGTGGCCGCGGGCGTGCTCGGCCTCGACCTCGGCTACTCCACCCTCTACGTGCTCGCCGCGGGGTTCAGCGTGCTCGGCTCGGTGCTCGTGGTGAACATCAAGTCCCTCGCCTGAGGCTCGGGCGTGGGGAGGGGGCGTGGGCGTGGGCCTGGGGCGCCGGGGCGCCGGGCGGCGGTTGGGCATGCGAATGTCGCTGGTGGGACGTAGGACCGCTTCTTGCGGCGCAGGCGCCACATTCGCATGTCCACGGGGCCGGGACCGGGCCGGGGCCGGGGCGAGCGGCCAGCTCAGGCGGCCGAGGTGCCGAAGGTGAACCTCGCCAGGACCCGCTCCTCGTCGCCCTCGCCGGCGACCAGCAGCGCCTCGCGTGCGTGCACCTCGAGCGGCACCGGCACGTCGGCGAGGTCCTCGTCGGGCAGGGCCAGGTGCGGGATCGAGCCGTGCAGCGACGTCGGGTGCCCGATCACCTCCGGGAACGTGTGCCGCAGGCTCTGCGCGATCCGGCGGAAGACCCCCACCGGCTGAGGAGGAAGGTACGCCGCGCCGCTGGGGAAGCGCGCCGGTTCGCCCAGGACGAAGCTGAACGGCACGACGTCCGCGAAGATCTCGCGCAGCTCGCCAAGGACGCCCTCGTCGGTCGCCGAGGCCTCCAGGAACGGGTCGATGAGGGCGATGTGGGCACCGAGGACCCCGATCTCGGGGACGGGGATGACCAGACGGGTGAGCTCGCGGGGTGTCCCCTGAGCCAGCCCATGGTCCGTCACGGCAACAACCTAGACCGCCCCCTACCCTTTCCGCATGGGCTCGGGACACGATCACGGACACGGCGCGGGCCGGGCGGTGGACCGTTCCCGGTTGCGCGTGGTCCTGCTCGTCACGCTCACGGTGGCGGTGGTCGAGCTCGTCGGCGCGTTCCTGTCCGGTTCGCTGGCCCTGTTCGCCGACGCCGGGCACATGTTCACCGACACGGCGGCGATCGTGCTCGCCCTCTCCGCGTCGTACGTCGCCACGCTGCCTGCCTCCCCACGGCGGACCTTCGGCTACCACCGGGCGGAGATCCTCGCCGCCCTGATCAACGCGGTCGTGCTGCTCGGGGTCTGTGGCTACCTCGCCTACGCCGGGGTGTCGCGCCTGCTCGACCCGGTCGAGGTCGACGCCGGGCAGATGCTGGTCTTCGCCTCGGTCGGTCTGGCCGCGAACCTGGTCTCCATCGCCCTGCTGGCCGCGCGTCGCGAGGAGTCCCTGAACATGCGCGGCGCCTTCCTGGAGGTGCTCAGCGACGCCTTCGGCTCGGCGGCAGCGATCGTCTCCGGGGTGGTCGTGCTGACGACGGGGTTCGACCGGGCGGACTCCATCGCCTCGCTGGTGATCGCGGTCCTCATCCTGCCTCGGGCCTGGTCGTTGCTGCGTGACTGCGTGGGGGTGCTGCTCGAGGCGGCCCCACCCGGTCTGGACGTCGAGGACGTCCGCGAGCACCTGGCCGGAGCGTCCGGCGTCGTCGACGTCCACGACCTGCACGCCTGGCAGATCACCAGCGGCATGCCGGCGATGTCGGCCCACGTGACGGTCACCGACGCGGCGCTCGAGAGTCGTGGGGTCGGGCAGATCCTGGACGAGCTCAGTGACTGTGTGGCCACCCACTTCGGCATCGACCACGCCACCTTCCAGGTCGAGCCGGAGAGCCACCAGGACCACGAGCCGGGCGAGGCGCACCGCTGATCCAGCGGACCGCCTCCCCCGACCGGGTGCCCGCTCGCCGGGGTGGCCGAAGAAGCTCGTCGACTCATTGAGTAGCAGTGCTCATGTCGAATGACCCTTGCGTCCGTCACCATCAGGAGATGACCTCACCCACCGCTGAGCACGTGGTCGACGCCCTGATCGCCGCGCGACTGGTCGACCCCGAGGTGCGGCAGGACTCCATCGGTGTTGTTGTTGGGGTCCTCGGTCCTGTGCCCGGGCCGGGCCCGGCCGGCCCCCGGTCCACGAGCGGGGCTCGCAGCCTCCCGCAGCTCGTCGAGGTGGTCGCCTATCTCGGCGGCGCCCTGGTGCTCGCGGCCGGCGGCCTCTTCCTCGCCCAGCAGTGGGACGACCTCGGCTTCGGTGCCCGGGTGGCGCTGCTCGCCGTGGTGGCGGGGGTGCTCGGCGGCGCCGGGGTCGTGACCGCCCGCACCCCGGCCGGTGGGCCGTCGCTCCGTGCGGAGTCAGAGGACTCGCGTCGCCG
>JBKJON010000236.1:0-13651 GCA_046595715.1 Marmoricola sp. | reverse complement strand
CAGGTCGGGAAGCCCCAAGCCGGCGGCGAGCCCCTCCCCCTCGACGGCAGGTCCGGGTCCGAGTGTGGCGTGGTGTAGCTCCTGCCCCGCTGCGCCACCCCGCCCCCCGGAGGCTCGCATGCTCGCGACCACCCTTCCGACCACGTGCTCACCGACGTTCTTTCACTCGCGGGCACCGCCTGCCCCTCTCGAACGCGAGCCTAGGACGCCAGAAGATGCCGCGTCTACGGGCCGGCCCCGGGGTGCGAACGCTCGCCACCCCTCCGACCGTCCGAGGATCCCGCCTCCTGCGGGGAGCCTCTGGTCGAGCTGTCCACCCGCTTCGCTCCATCGCCCGGTGCGAACGCTGCCCGATGCCGGACTGGATCCGGCCTCGAGGGCGACGCAGGGTGCGGCCTTGGGCAACGTCGGGCGCACTATCCTCCATGTCACCCACCCCGCCTCCGCGGACATCGTGGACCTCACCTGGAGGGAGACCAGAAGCCGAACCACTGCGGAGACGCACGCCGGCCTCACCGACCGCACGGTCCCGCCGTTCGCTGTCCTGCCTGCCTTCCTGCGCTACACCCTGTCGGCCAGCACGCTCGTGATGCGCGATAGGAACCTCGGTGATCGACACCGACGGCGGTCGCAGGTAACAGCAGGCGACGAGTGCCTCGCCCCAAACCGGGTGGGTCCCGGTCGGTTGGTGCAGGTCAGGCCGGGATCGACATAGATCCTGGTCGTACTCGACGCCAGGGCCGAGCAGCGCGTCGCGCTGGCCGCGAATCTTGTTGATCAGTGGAGCCTCGGGCGAACCCTGCATGCAGAGCTCATGGCACACCTCCAGAGGTTGGCCCGTTCCGGAAGCGGAACGCGGTCAGGCCAGCGGTGTACCGCCGCGAATGCCTCTAATCCCGTGCGGCCAACGTCCGCACCTCGCGCAACCCCGGGTCCCAGCGGCGAAGCGTACTGAGGGACACCCCGACGGAGGTGTGGCCGATCGCATCCAGTGCGCGTGGGAGGTCGGTTCGCGGAAGCCGGCGAGCCAGCGTCAGGTGTGGCAACCAACCGGGGTGCCGGTGGCCGACGGTGGCGGCACGCAGATCGAGGACCGCTTGTGTGACCTCGTCGGCCACGTCGAGCGTGCGCACCAACGTGACGACTGATCCGCCGAACACAGCGATTCCAGACGTCACGACGTTGATGGGAAGCAGATCACGCAGCAGGTCAATGGCATGTTCCTCGTCGATGGACGTGATCGAGGCGAGAGCGATCACGGTCAGGTGCGGGGTGTTGGTGGCTCCCACGTGGTCGAGCATCGACCGGAGGCCGGCGTCACGCAGGGCCTGCCAGTCCGCGCGGATAGCTGCTTCGCCGGCAGGGTCGGCAACCAGCTCGAGTGAGTGGAGACGGGGCATGAGGGAAAGGTAGCCAGCAATCCGACGCAGGCGTGGTTGCGATGATGGATGGGCGCATCACCTCGAGCTAGGGGGCGGAGTGAAAGCCAAGATGTGGCAGCCCGGGCAGTCAGTTCGGTGCGCCGGAGCTCCTTGAGCTCACCGAACGACACGGATCCCGGAGCCTCATGTCGTCGCGTTCGTCGCGTAAACGCGAGACGGTCCAGAGCCGATGTCGTCGACAGTTGTGCACGCGACATCACGAGCCATGTGTGAAGCCTCGTCACTCTCCGCTGGAGTTGGCCCGCGGGTGTGAAGAACGACCAGATGCGCGAGCCCTCCGCGAGCTCCTCCGAGACGTGGCCATTGGCTTGTACCTAGGACGTTTGTCCGAGGCGACACACGTCCCGAACGTCCCTGCGACGCGGTTGGGCCGTCAACTGCGCCGTGACTGACTGGTAGTCCACCGCAGTCACGACCCACCCAAGCGGGTCATTGATCGCGCTCGGGTCTCTGACCTCGAACCGGTCCGCCTCGCACCCAGGAGGTGCCTCGGTGACGCACGCCCTCATGCCCGAGGTCTCGGTCACGGCAGACTCGCCCGCGACGTACGGCGCGCTCCTCACCGCTGCTCGAGACCGCGCCGCCCTGGCCATCACGCTCACCCCACGCCTGGGCGATCCTGATCTCGTGGCCGTCGAGCTCGCCGGCCATGAGCGGTTCCTTCGCGTAGCCGGCATCCACCTCGCCCTGCTCGAGGACCTGTCCGGCGTCACCACCACCGGACATGAGCAACTCCGGATGATTCTGCGGCACGTCAAGTTGCGCCAGGTCGAGCCGAGCACCAGCTGGGGCTCCAGGACGGCGTGAAGAGCGCGCCCACGGTCGTGGTCCAGTCGTGGTCCGACGACGTTCACGGCGGCTCACTCGCCTCCTTTATCGATCGTTCGTTCTCGCGATTGCGCTGTCGTTCCTGGTCACTCTGATGGAGTCGACGACTCGCTGAATCCACGGACTGCCGTCTGGAGAAGCTATCCACAGATCGGTCCAACCCACGTTCCGACAACTCCCTACGCGGAGTGAGCGTCGAAACCGGCGCATCTCCAAGGCCCCTATCCGCCGGGGCTTCGGTCGACCCACGCCTTGGCCCCTTCAGTACGTCCTGATCTGACGTTCGTCAACCAGAAGGAGAGAACGACGGCGGGTCTGGTGGTGGCACGCTCCGCGGCCAGTTGCCCGCTGGGTCAGGGGGCTGTCGTTCGGTTCGCGACCGCGACCGTGATGTCGTCGATGATCTGGGCGAGCCCATCTAGGCCGGGTGCCTGCGCCATGCCCTTGGACATGTCTCCAGCGGCCAGTCGGTATCGGTCGTCGACGAGTACCTCGTGAACAGCCTTGCGAATCGCTTGCGGTGAAGGGCGCTCCTCCTTGAAGCGGACGCCGACGCCGGTCCACGCCACCCGGGCTCCCACTTCGGGCTTGTCCTCCTGACCGCCGGAAACGACGAGCGGAAGGCCGTGGCGAAGCGCGAGCTGCACTCCGCCGTAACCACCGTTGGTGACCACGACGTCGGTCTTCGGAAGGAGGTCGTCGTAGGAGAGGTACGACGCGGCGCGGGCGTTGCTCGGCAATGGCGGGAGTGAATCCAGCGGTCGACCTCCCGTGGTCACGACGACGAGCAAGTCCTCGTCCGCGAGACCTTCGAGGGTGGGCCCGATGAGTTGTCCGAAGTCCTTGTTCGCGATCGTGCCTTGAGTGACGTGGACGACGGGGCGCCCACCGTCGAGCTCATGCCACCAGTCCGGCGCGGAGATCGGCGAGCCGGGGCCGTGGAGTGGTCCGATGAAGTGCAGGTGTGCGGGTGCGTCGGAACGCGGGTCCTCGAACTGCGAGATGGAGAACTGCGCGATCGCGTCCGCGTGCGCTATCCAGTCCATGACCGGATGGCCATAGGGCCGCCCGAACAGGTCCTGATGGTCACGATCGGCGAGCGCGTTCGCCTTGCGAAGCAGCCGGTGCGCGAGCGTGTAGAGGACGCGGTTGCGGGCTCGGTTGAGGACCGGGATCGGGGTGAGTCCCATGCCGTACGGTGCAGTGTCGAGGCTCTCGAGCGGGAGGGGCACGTGGCTCCCCACCACGAGGCCAGGACGATCCTCAGGCGCATGGCCCAAGAGATGCGCGGCACCGATGAAAGCCGGGTCAGCCACCACGACATGCGCCGGCTCCGAGGCGATCGAGTCGCGCAGGGCGTCGTACTGGCCCCGACCCGGTTTCACGAAGAGCGTCTCGACGTCGAACGCGACCGCCGCAGAGCCACGCAGCCTGGCCCGCTCGGGGTAGATGGCGTTGAGATCCATTGCTTCGTCGAGATCGGACTCTGCAGGCAGGGGCACGTGGGTCGCGCCGGTGGCGGCGACAACGTCGGCGAAGCGCGACCCGGTGATGAAGCGCACCCTGTCCCCGCGGGCGACCAAGTGTCGGGCAATGGGCAGGTAGGCACTGACGTGGCCGTGGATCGGCGCGGCAGCCAGGATGACAGACGACATGGGTCCCCCTTGGATCTGTACGGCTTGGATTGATTGCCGTACCGTAGTTTTGATTACGGTGACACAGGAGTCAATAGCAGGATGTCAAAGTCGTCGACCCGTGCCTACCGGTCCGAGCTGCGCGCTCAACAGGCCGGCGAGACCAGGCGCCGCATCGTCTTGGCCGCAGCCGAGCTCTTCGCCGAGCTCGGCTACGCCCGCACCACACTCAAGACGATCGCCGAGCGCGCCCAAGTCTCCCCCGAGACCGTCACAGCACACGGACCCAAAGCCGCGTTGATGCGGGCCGCGACCGAACTTCTCGGCCTGGGCACCGAAGGCATCGACGACGCGACCGAACTGCCCAGGGTCACAGCGATGCTCGCCCTCCCACCCCAGGAGATCGCCGAAAGGATCGGTCCCGCGCTGCTCGCACTCCACCGGCCAGTCGCCGGCCTCTTTGAGGCCATCGTTGGCGGCGCCGCCAACGATCCCGGACTCGCGGCCTACTACCGGGCAATCCTCGAGTCCATCCGCGCGAACTGGGGCTTCATCTATGACCACGGCCTGGATCAGGGCTGGGTCCGCACCGACCGGCCGCGCGAAGAAGTCGTCGACGTGTGGTGCATCGCGGCCAGCCCCGAGACCTACACACGCTTCACCCGCGTCTACGACTGGACCGACGAGCAGTACGCCACGTGGCTCGGGACCGCCTTCTGCGACATCTGGCTCAGTCCCCCGGACCTCATTGGCCGCGCAGTACGGCACCGTCGATGACACCCACGCCGGACACCGGCCTGGGCGCCAACCCCGTTGAACGGCTTGCGGTGACCGCGCGCCACACCGACTCCACCGCAGTCGACGTCGTCACCGTCACCTCACCGATTGGGGATCGTGCACCGGACACGGGTGGTGCGCGTAGCCGGTTCACATCGGTGGGCCGACGCCGCTTCTTGAGCTGCTGCTGGTCCCGCTGAGCGACGTTGCTCACAGACAGTGCTGTGCTGCGGCTCGGCGAGGCAGAGCTCGTCGTCCCTCAGGCCGCGTACTTGACGGTGCGGCCGTCGTCCTCGACGCACCGGGCGAGGACGCCCTTGTCGAAGACGTCAGGCGGGAAATGGAGCCGTCGGAGGTCGCGACAGGAGGGGAAATCCTGCATGCCGAGCACCGGCTTCCACGAACCGTCAACCTTGGCCCACAGCTCCGCGGCTCCACCACATCCGCCCTCCGCGCCGATCGCAAAGCCATCGGTGCGCGGGGCATAGACGTCGATGCCTGCATGACACTGGGCGATGACGGCGCTGCTCATCCCCGCGGTCAGTTTCTTGTACGCGCTCCGGATGAACGCCTTGAAGTCATCCGGCGCCTGGTGCAGTTTCTCGACGTCGGCCTCGGACCTGACCGCTATGCCGTTGCCGCGTCCGTCGCGGTAGTCGAGCAGCTGGACGCCGGAAGGCAGTGCCTGGGCCGTGGGGCTCGACGAGCCCGTGCCGTCGTCGTACACGACGTAATTGCCCTGATCGTCCGCACAGTGCGGATCCGGGCCGATGAGCGCGGCCGGGAAGTTGGCCGCGTGCAGCGTGGCGCAGTCGAAAAGGTCCTCGCTCGCCGCGATCTCCTTCCAGGCGCCGTCAGTCTTTGCCCACAGCACCTCGTGCCCGGCCTGCGCGCAGTGGTAGACCGCGCTGCCCACGGCGTACCCGTCCGCCCGGATCGCCTGCACGGTCACCTTCCCGGGCTGGTTGCATGGCGCCTCAGCCGGCGGGACCCGGGTGAGCACGAACTGCCTGAAATCGTCGGGCGCGCCGACCAGATTCGGCAGATCGGCGGCGACCTGCACGGTGATGCCGCCTGGGTAGGTGATCAGGTCTGCGCTCGGGGTCGGCAGCGTTGCCGGCGGCTCTCCCGCCGTGATCACCCCGCTCAGCACGAGTGCGCCTTCCTGCAACCGGATCGTCGTCCAGCCGGTGCCGCTGGGACAGCACCTCGGGTCGTTGCCCCTGCAGGTAGGCGCCGGAGATGACGAGCTGACCCTCGACGAACTTCTCACTCGATGGCACCAGCGCAGAGGTTGTGTGCGGGGCAGTGCCGAGGTCCTGGTTGCGGACCACGCCGACCAGCCGGACGTCCTCACCATCGCCGACATAGACCGCGATCGGTAGACCTCCCGCTCCGTTGGAGCCGGCAAGGGAGCAGGTGAGCTGGAGGGCCGCCGCCTGCTGACCCGTGAGCTCGCCGTACGCCGGCTCAAGTTCCGCAGACACGGAATAGGTCAGCGCTCCGACGTCGAACGTGGCCCGCCCGTGCACCAGGGTCACCTCGCCGGTTGCGTCAGGATCGCAGGCCGCACGAGGGACAGTGACTGCGCCCCAGTCGTGCGAGGAGAGGGCGGCGGTCGCCACAGTCGGGCTGGCGACCGCAGGTGGTGGCGCATCAGGGGCCGCCGCTGGGCCGCCTCGCGTGAGGACCACGGCCGCACCGGCCGCCACCACGGCGACGACCGCTCCCGCGACCACCACTGCCGGGCCGACCATCAGCATGCCGCCGACCTTCACCGCGCGCCCCGGGACCCGACCATCCGGTGGACCAGCACTTGTGAGACGCCGCGGTGGGCGAGGCTGACATCTGCCATGGCTTCCTCCTTGGAAAGCCCAATATCGCAGCGTTCCAGTGGGCTCGACAATGGTCACTTGGCACTAGGACAGCAGCTCAGGATGCTGGAGGTGCTCGACCGAGCCCTCGAGTCTGTCACCGTTGTGGTCCACCATCCCGTGGCGGGCCGGGCTGGCTGCCGCGGACGTGCTGGTGGAGCGTCTTGCTGTGGAGGTCGGGCGCTGCCCGATGCCCGAGTCGTCCGCGTCCTGCGGCACCATCGGGCCAACCTCCTGGAGGTGCGCCATGAGCGCGCTGCTTGTCGGGCACGCCCGATGCTCTACTGATCAACAAGTCCTCACTGCCCAACGCGACGCCCTGTCCGGTCTCGGCGTCGAGGGCGACCGGATCTACGTCGGCCACGGCCTCACCGGCACCAATCGCGAGCGTCCCGGGCTACGTGAGGCACTCGCCGCCTGCCGAGCCGCGGACACGCTGGTGGTGAGCAAGCTCGACCGCATGGCCAGGTCCCTGCCCCACGCCCGAGCGATCGCCGACGAACGCACCACCCGGCAGATCACCCTCTCGCTTGGTGGGTCGGTCTACAACCCCACCGACGCCGTCGGTCGGCTGTTGTTCAACATGCTCGCCATGGTGGCTGAGTTCGAGTCCGACCTGATCCGGCTTCGTACCCGCGAGGGCATGAAGGTTGCCAAGGCCAAGGGTCGGCTGCGTGGCAAACAGCCCAGGCTCAACCGTCGCCAACAGGCGCACCTGGTCTCGCTGGTGCACAGCGGCGATGACAGCACCCTCAAAGTCGCCGAGCTCTTCGGCGTCGGCCGCTCAACCGTCTACCGCGCCATCGAACACCCAAGCCTCGAAGCCCGAGCCGGTCTCGCGGGGGCGACATCGAAGAGTTGACAGCAGTTCGCGGCGCCGGCTGTCCCGTGTCCGACACCCCAGCGGGACACCGGCGTCTCGCGACTGCCGCATGGGCCTGAGCGTCCTCTTGAGGTTCCGACACCGGGACGGGCAGGACACGACTCCTCGACTGAGCACGAGCGATCAGAGCAGGGGAACGAAGCGATAACGCCCGTGCTCAGTGACCTCGACGCCGTCAGTGCCGCGGCGCACCAGCAGCATGGTGCCGTTGACCGGCAGCACCATCCGACCGCACACCTTGAGCTGCTCCACGAGGGTCGTCGGCAGCTCCCGTGCCTGGGCCGAGACCAACACCCGGTCGTACGGCGCATCGACCGCCCAGCCAACTGCGTCCGGGTCGGCCCGCTCGATCCGGGCCCAGCGCCGCCCGGGCCCGGAAGAGCCGGCCAGGTTCGCGCGACCGACCTCGACCAGCTCCGGGACGATCTCGGTCCCGACGACGAGCCCATCCGGACCGGTGAGGTGGGCGAGCAGACCGGTGGTCCAGCCCGAGCCAGCGCCAACGTCGAGCACCCGATCTCCTGGACGGACCTCGAGCAGCCGCAGCATGGCCGCAACAGTGCGGGGCTGGGAGTTCGTCTGGCCATGACCGATCGGCAGCGGCCCGTCGTGGGAGGCCCGACGGCGCGCGCGCCGCGACAGGAAACCCTGGCGCGGTACGGCGGCGAAGGCATCGTCGACGGCATCCACCCGAACCAGTCTGACACTCCAGCGACCACAAGCCGATCCGCGTACGGCACCTGCAAACGAGCGCTCCAGACAAGCAACCTGACCATCAGCCACGCCGCGGCAACCGAGGTCCCGCGGATATCGATGACGACCGCCTCGGAGCGCGGACAGTGCGCCCGAGCGGCGCCCGACGTGACGTCCTCGCCGGCACCGCTATCCCGCCGCGGACCGAGCGGCGGCCTCAAGGCGAGCACTCGACCGCCTTGCCGCCCAGCAGGGCGACGAGGCCCGCCGCTGCTACCGAGACGACGCCCAGTACCGCTCCCTCGAGCCCGAGCGCGGCATCGGCGATCGCACCCCCGGCGCACGGCCGGCGAACGCCCCAAGCGCTGCGGCAATCGTGGCTGCCTCGATGTCGGTTCCCATCATTCCTCCTCCTCGTCGGAGGTCGATGCGTCGTCAGGACGGTCAGCTGTTTGAGCGCGCACCAGCCGTACGCCGGTCGCAAGAAGCCACACGAGCCAGGCGGCGTAGCCGGGCGTCCCCACGAACAGGAGCGCCGAGCCGTCCGCGATCGCGAGGTTGGCCGCCCCGGCGGCGAGCAGCAGACCTCCCCCGGCCACGCCGAGTAGACGCTGCCACGGCGGCGTCAGCCAGCTCGCATGCGCCGCCAGCGCAGCGCCCATGAATGTGGTGCCGAGCGCCGGCAGCGCCAGCGCGAACGCTGCTGCATGCAGTTGCCACGCGAGCTCGAACTCCGGGCTCGGCTCGGCGAGCTCGCCGGCGGACAGCACAACACCGTTCCACAGAACGGCGTAGAGCGCGAAGACCGCCGAGAGAGTCGCGCCCGCGGCCACCGCGAGGCGCGACCAGTCCGCGCCCGCACCCCCGCGGCGCAAGACGAGCCCGTGGAGACCGGTCACGAACCCGAGCAGCAGCGGCAGGTTCAGCGCCTCCAGGCCGACCGCGATCGCGACCGCGACCCGGTTCTCCGCGTGGAAGGCGAGCACCTCCTTGATCGGGTCCCCGTAGTCTGGCGCTCCCGCCCAGACCAACATCGCGTTCTGGATCGCCACCGACGCTGCCAACGCGATCGCCGTCGCGCCCACGACCCGCTCTTGGAGCGGTCGGGTCGGGGTGGACCCCGTCGTTGCCGCTGCCGCGCTCACGGGCGCGTGCAGGGACTCCAGCGCGGTGGCCTTGTTCTGCGGTGATCTCATCTCTTACTCCCATGTTGCGGTCGGATGATCGGTGACTCCACGATCGCTGACTTCGACGACGGGCGGATCGGCTTCATGGCTCGTGCTCGTTCGTCCGGTGGAACGGTCTGTCTCTCGTACTTTTGGCCGATACGCACCCCCTCCCGAGCAGGCCATTGTCAGCGGGGGTCGAAGCCTCCTTCAAACCTGAAACTTGACACTGGCGCGCGAACGACGACGCCACTGGGGAGATGACGGACGACCCGTAAGCACGCGTAGATTGTTCCTTCGCCGTTTCCGGGAGTCTGACGTTGAAGCCTTTGCGCGGTACTGGTCGGACCCAGCGGTGGCGCGGTACCAGGGGTGGGATGCGCCGTACCCGATGGAGCAGGCGAGGGAGTTCGTGACCACGATGGCGCCGGCCCAGGCCGATGTGCGCGGAGACTGGCTGCAGATCACGGTCGCTCGGGCCGGGCACGGTTTGGCTGGTCGGTGACTGTGCGCTGGCTCCACAAACGCACGAGGTATGGACCGTCGAGACCGGATTCACTATCGCTCCCGAGCATCAGGGCCGCGGCTACGCGCGCGAGGCCCTCTCATTGCTCCTGCGCTACCTGTTCGGTCAGCTCGACAAGCACCGCGTGACGGCCTCTTACGACCCCGCAACCCGCCCTCGGTCAGGGTGCTTGAGGTCGTGGGGATGCGCCGCAACCACGGAGACTGGTTCATAATTTCCGGTCGGCCGGGCGGTGCTGATCAACGGCGCCTCGGGAGACGTCGGCACGTTCGCGGTGCAGATCGTCAAGACCCTCGACGCTGACGTCACGGGCGTGGACCCACGTGGCCCACGTCGCCCACGTGGTCGGACGAAGGTGACGGCCCGCTGCGCTGTGGAGCACTGGCATGCTGGTTGAGTGATCCTGCCCACCGTTCGTGACCAACGCCTGGTCACGATCCGTCGCGGTGGGACGCTCACCGACGCACATCACGCTCTGCTCGCGCTCTGGGCCGCCAACTGTGCCGAGCACGTGCTTGGTCACTTCGAAGAAGAACGCCCAGGAGACCCTCGCCCGCGTCAAGCCATCGAGGCCGCCCGAGCGTGGGCCGAGGGTCAGATGAGGATGATGCAAGCCCGAGCGGTGGGTGGTCATGCCATGGCCGCCGCGCGCCCACTTCGAGGAGCCGTGCGCTTCGCGGCCTACGCCGCAGGCCAGGCCGCCTGCGTAGGACACCTGGCCGAGCACGACCTCGGCGCTGCCGCCTACGCGATCAAGGCCGCGCAGGCGTCCGATCCTGACCACGCTGGAGCCAGCCGGATCGAGTGCGAGTGGCAGCGACACCAACTGCCAGACGAAGTCCGGGACCTCGTGCTCGAAGATCAAGTCCGGCGCAACGACATCTGCTGGTCGGTGTTCGCAGATTGACGTTCCGACCGCGTGACCAAGCCTCGGCGCCATCGAGCGCCAGCCTAGGTGTACTGCGCCAGAGCCCGATCCCGCGGTGGCGCGCTCCGCGAGCCGATCCTGCTGCTGACGGGTCTCAACAGGGACGGGGATAGCCGGAAATTCTGCGGTCTCGATGCCAGAGAAGCTGCTGCGCCTGGAGCGGCGGACCGGAGCTTCTGGCCGGAGGCCGCGCGAGCGTGGCTCCTACAGAGGCAACAACACGGAGCGCGCTCCCTGCCACTCCCAAGGTATAGCGCGTGTGCGGGCTTGCGGCAAGGCCCTGGTCATGGGTCACACTTCTCGGCGGTGGCACCAACTGGACGAGGGAAGTGTGGAGTGGTGATCATTGAAGGACGTGAGCCGAAGAGGTTCGAGATCTACGAGTCGGGGGTGCTGCTGCACGGGACGAAGGCCGACCTCACGGTCGGCGACCTGCTCGTGCCCGGACGCCTTTCGAACTTCGGCGTGGGCCGAACGGCGAACCACGTTTACGTGACCGAGACCTTGGACGCCGCGACCTGGGGTGCTGAGCTTGCGGCAGGCGAGGGACGTGGTCGGATCTACACCGTCGAACCGCTAGGCACTCTTGAGGACGATCCCAACGTGACGGACAAGAAGTTCCCGGGCAATCCGACTCTGTCCTACCGCACGAGAGAGCCTGTGAGAGTGGTTGGCGAGATCATGGACTGGGCCGGACATTCGCCCGACCAGTTGCAAGCCATGCGAGACAGCCTTGCCGACCTCGAGCGACGTGGTCTCGCGGTCATCTACGACTAGACGCTCTGCGCTGACCACAAGCGGATCCCGTGGTGGCACGCTGTCCGCGTGCCGATGCTCGACCGGGCGGCCGACGGCGGAGTACCTTGATGCTGTGGGCGTCTTGCCACTACCGCAGAACGTTGCCCGGGCCGTGGGCGAGAGCCCTGCTTCCGGGCGGGTAGCCGATGCGCAGCAGTTCATCTACGGCCCAGTGCTGGACTGGGCACGACGCAGTCCACTGCACACCGACGCCCTCGGCCACTCGGTGCATCCTTTGCTCACCGATCTGACGCTCGGGTGCTGGAACAGTGCATCGCTGCTCGACCTGGCGGGTGGGATTCAGGCACGTCGCGCCGCGACGCTTCTGGTCGGAGCGGGGCTGGCGGCGGCGGTACCGACAGCAGTCGCGGGCGCCGGCGACTGGGCAGAGATGTCCGGGGCCGAGCGTCGGATCGGTGCGGTGCATGCGTTGGGCACCGACATCGCCACGTTCCTTCTCCTGGGCTCGCTCCTCGCGCGGCTGCGTGGCAGGTACTCCGCCGGCACCAAGCTCGGCCTCGCGGGGAACGCGGTCGCAGCAGGTGCGGGATTCCTCGGCGGCCACCTGGCGCTCAACCGTGGAACAGCGCGTCGGACCCGGCAAGAGGACTGAGCCTCTCCCACAGGCTCAACGGAGTCCGGCGACACCGGCCGTAGTTCGCCGATGCCTAGGGAGGACGAGCCAGCAGTAGGTTCGGGCCGCTAGACGCGGTCGTCCCGGGAGCAGGCCCCTCACGGACGCGAACCAGTCGCTGGGCCGCCGAGCGCGCGAGGCGCCGCCCGGCCGCGACTCAGTTGAGCCGGGAGTACTCCATCGACAGGGCGGCGGCAGTACTCAGCCACCCGGCGTACGGCAGCAGGGCCACCCCTGCCCACGGCACAGAACGAGCCACCAGACTCACCAGCACCCAGGTCAGCACGGCGGCAGCGGCCAGGCACAGCGTGGCCGCCGACAACTGGTGCGGGACGTAGAACAGCCAAGCCCAGGTCAGCGCAGCCACGACGGAGATCCCCAGCACGACGATTGCCCGCCACGCAGTGGCGTCGCCCACAACACGGGTGAACCACAGGCCGACCGCGAACAGGGCCAAGAAGTTGAGCGGCCAGATCACGGCGAACACCAGATCGGGGGGCTGGAACGACGGGCGCACCAAGCCGGCGTACCACCCGGGGTCGTGACCGGTCCACACCGTCGACAGAACGGCGTACGCCGCTACCAGCACCAGCCAGGCACCGGTCGCCAGGACTGAGGCCGGGCCCAAGGTGCTCACCCGCGACACCTCCCCATTGCGCCGGCCCACCAGGTCGAACATACCGGCAGCCTATCGACCTCCGGCTCTGCCGTGGGCCGATCCCGATCCGGACAGGCCGGCGTACCGGTCGTGTAGTGCTTCGACGTCGGCCCAGACCCGGGGGATGATCGCTCCGACGGTGCGCCACGCGCTCCGCATCAGCTCGGTCACCGCGCTCTTCGAGCACTGTGTGGCCAGCCAGGCGACCTGCTCATCGAAGACCGTGGTGTGGCCGGCGGCGTGCCGGGCCCAGGGCTCACGACAGTTCACCCGCGGCGTCAGCCTCGAGCCACACCGGGATCGTGCTCAGATCAAGAGCCCCGCAACCGCCGTCGGCCCTCACCACGGTCGTACCACGGTGACCGTCGACCACAGCGACCACAGCGGCTTGAAGCCCGGCGGGTTGGCCGCACGCACGCAACCAGGACCCGCTCGTCCTCGTCGTACTCGATCCTCTCAACGACCGTATTCTCGACCCCCCACAGGGCGCGCCATAAGGTGACGTTCTGGACGCCGTTCTCCGCTCACTGGTCGCTGACTCTCGACAAGCCAGAAACCTAGACAGGGAACGGCGTGCTCACGTTTCAGGCGCGCTCGACCACCCACGGAAGTGTCAGAAGAGCCTGATTTGTTGGGAGAACTACCTGCCGCTCGCCCGTGCCGCTCTCTACGAGAAAGGCATCGACGTCCTGCTGGCCCCAACCTGGGACAACAGCGACGAATGGGTGCCGACGCTGCGCCACATAGCGAAGGAAGGCCGAGTGTCCGTCGTCGGCGTCACAGCGTACCTGCGTGGCTGCGACGTGCCTC
>JBKJON010000524.1:0-3033 GCA_046595715.1 Marmoricola sp. | reverse complement strand
GACTCCGTCGGTGGCGCCGTGGGGCTGCAGCTGCTCCTCGACCAGCCCCACCGGGTGCACTCCGCGGTGCTGCTCTGCACCGGCGCCCAGATCGGCGACCCCTCGATGTGGGGCGGCCGTGTCGGCCAGGTCAGCGTCTCCGGCACCTCGGTGATGGTCTCCGGTTCGGCCGAGCGCTGGTTCGGTCCCGGGTTCATCGACCGCTCCCCCCAGACCGGCTCCGCCCTGCTGCACGCGCTGCAGGACGCCGACGACCGCGGCTACATCCAGGTCTGTGAGGCGCTCGCCGGGTTCGACGTCCGCGACCGACTGGGTGAGGTGGCGGCACCCGTGCTGGCCGTGGCCGGTGCCCTCGACATGGCCACGCCCACCGAGAAGCTCCGCGAGATCGCCGAGGGCGTGCAGCACGGTCGACTGGTCGAGCTCGACGGAGTCGCCCACCTGGCGCCCGCCGAGGCCCCGGACCGGGTCGCCCGGTTGATCCGTCAGCACGTCCTCGGCGAGGTCGAGCCTGAGGAGACGACACCCGGCCCGTCGTACGACGCGGGGATGGTCGTACGACGCGAGGTCCTCGGCGACGCCCACGTGGACCGGGCCACTGCCGCCACGACGGACCTGACCCGGGAGTTCCAGGAGCTCATCACCGAGTACGCCTGGGGTCGCATCTGGACGCGACCGGGTCTCGACCGCCGTAGCCGCTCGATCATCACCCTCACCGCCCTGATCGCCCGGGGGCACCACGAGGAGTTCGAGATGCACGTGCGGGCCGCCCGCACCAACGGTCTGACCCGCGAGGAGATCAAGGAGCTCATCCTGCAGAGCGCCGTCTACTGCGGGGTGCCCGACGCCAACACCGCGTTCCGCATCGCCCAACGCGTGCTGGACGAACTCGATGGAGAAGGAGACTCATGAGCGCGTTCCTCTACGACGCCGTTCGGACCCCGTTCGGCCGGTTCAACGGAGGGCTGGCCGGCGTACGCCCTGACGACCTGGCGGCCGCCGTGCTCACCGCGATCCGGGAGCGGAGCCCGGAGCTGGACCCCGCTGCCGTCGACGAGGTCGTCCTCGGCAACGCCAACGGAGCCGGCGAGGAGAACCGCAACGTGGCACGCATGGCCAGCCTGCTTGCCGGCTTTCCCGTCTCGGTGCCCGGTTCGACCGTCAACCGCCTCTGCGGCTCCTCGCTGGACGCCGCGATGACGGGCTCGCGGATGATCGAGACCGGGGATGCCGAGATCGTGCTGACCGGCGGCGTGGAGTCCATGACCCGGGCGCCGTGGGTGCTCCCCAAGCCGAGCCGCGGCTTTCCGGCCGGCAACCTCGAGGCCGTCTCGACCACCCTCGGCTGGCGACTGGTGAACCCGGAGATGCCCCCGGAATGGACCGTCTCGCTGGGCGAGGCCAACGAGCAGCTCCAGGAGAAGTACGGCGTCTCGCGGGAGCGCCAGGACGCGTTCGCCGCCCGCTCGCACCAGCTGGCCGACCGGGCCTGGACCGAAGGGTTCTACGACGACCTGGTCGTCGGCGTTCCGGGGGTCGACGTCACTCGCGACGAGTCCATCCGTCCCGGATCCAGCGCGGAGTCGCTGGCCACGCTGAAGCCGTCCTTCCGACGGGACGGCACGATCACGGCCGGTAACGCCTCGCCGTTGAACGACGGTGCCTCAGCGGTGCTGCTCGGCTCGGAGCAGGCGTCCGGCCGGCTCGGCCGCTCCCCCGTCGCCCGGATCGCCGGCCGCGCCGCGCACGCGCTGGAGCCGCAGAGCTTCGGCTTCGCCCCGGTCGAGGCGGCCGAGAAGGCGATGGCAAGGGCCGGCATCACCTGGTCCCAGGTCGGAGCCGTCGAGCTCAACGAAGCCTTCTCGGTGCAGTCGCTGGTCTGCCTGGACGCCTGGAAGATCGACCCGGCGATCATCAACACCCACGGCGGCGCGATCGCGATCGGCCACCCGCTGGGTGCCTCCGGCGGTCGCCTCCTCGGCACGCTCGCCAAGGTGCTGCGCGAGGGTGGCCACCGCTGGGGCGTCGCGGCGATCTGCATCGGCGTGGGCCAGGGCCTCGCCGTCGTGCTGGAGAACGTCACGTGACAGACGTGCTCGAGGCCACCGACGCAGCGGACCAGGCCGTCGCCGACATTCCCGACGGTGCCACCGTCCTGATCGGTGGTTTCGGCACGGCCGGCCAGCCGATCGAGCTGATCGACGCGCTCCGCCGCCAGGGCGCCGCAGACCTCACGGTCGTGAACAACAACGCCGGCAACGGTGACACCGGCCTCGCCGCCCTGCTGAAGACCGGCCACGTCAGCCGGATCATCTGCTCGTTCCCGCGCCAGAGCGACTCCTGGGTCTTCGACGACCTCTACCGTTCCGGGCGCATCGAGCTGGAGGTCGTGCCCCAGGGCAACCTCGCCGAGCGGATGCGCGCGGCAGGTGCCGGCATCGGCGCCTTCTTCAGCCCGACCGGGGTGGGCACCCCGCTGGCGGTGGGCAAGGAGGAGCGCACCATCGACGGGCGTGCCTACGTGCTGGAGTACCCGATCCGCGGTGACTACGCCCTCATCAAGGCGCGCACCTCCGACCGGATGGGCAACCTCGTCTACCGCAAGACCGCCCGCAACTTCGGGCCGGTGATGGCGACCGCCGCCGCTACCACGGTCGCCCAGGTGGTGGAGGTCGTGGAGACCGGCTCGCTCGATCCGGAGAGCGTCGTCACGCCGAGCATCTACGTCGACCGGGTGGTGCTGACGTGAGCGGCACCCTGTCGAAGGACCAGATCGCGCAGCTGATCGCCGACGACATCCCCCAGGATGCCTTCGTCAACCTCGGCATCGGTCAGCCCACCCTCGTCGCCGACCACCTCGACCCCGAGCGCGGAGTCGTGCTGCACACCGAGAACGGCATGCTCGGCATGGGCCGGGCCGCCGTCGACGAGGAGGTCGACCCCGACCTGATCAACGCCGGGAAGATCCCGGTCGTGGAGACCCCGGGGGCGTCGTACTTCCACCACGCCGACTCCTTCGCGATGATGCGCGGC
>JBKJON010000290.1:0-3304 GCA_046595715.1 Marmoricola sp. | reverse complement strand
CTCTCGACGCCGGTGGGACCGACAACATCACCTGTCTGCTGGCGAGCGTCGTCGACGGTCCCGCCGTGATCGCCGACGGCGCCCTGGTCGGGGCTGTGCGCGACCCCCTCAACCTCGTCGACGCGGCTGTGGTCCGGATGCCGCACAGCGCCTGAACCGACCTCGGTCCGGGTCGCGCCCGCGCCTGCGTCGCCCCACGGCTCTCCGTGAACCCTGTCCGCTCCACCTTCAGGCTCCGCGCCCTCGTCATCTCGGACATAAGCGACACGCCGACGGTTTGTGTCGATTGGCTGGTGTTGGTGGCCACCATCGGTCACAATGGGCTCACAAGTTCACACGTTCACCACAGAGTCATAGACGCTGCTCGCTTCACATTTCGAGACCGCTGGGGAAGGCGTATCTCGACGCCGAAGCTAGAGGAGGTCCGTCGTGACTCGTTCAGCGACTCGTGGAGTGGTCTTCATCCACTCAGCGCCGTCCGCGTTGTGCCCGCACATCGAGTGGGCCGTGGGTGGCGTGCTCGGTCTTGCGCCACAGGTGGAGTGGACCCCTCAGCCGGCCCAGTCGGGGAGCTACCGCATGGAGTACTCCTGGGCGGGCCCCCAGGGGACCGGCGCCGCCATCACCTCGGCCCTGCGCGGGTGGAACCACCTGCGCTTCGAGGTGACCGAGGAGGCGACCACAGGCACCGAGGGTGCCCGCTTCTGCGCGACTCCTGCCCTCGGCGTCTTCCACGCCGTGACCGGCCTGCACGGCGACATCATGATCCCCGAGGACCGGCTCAAGGCTGCTGTCGTGAAGGCCGCCCTCGGGGAGACCACCCTCGAGCTCGAGGTGGACAAGCTGCTGGGCAAGCCGTGGGACGACGAGCTGGAGACGTTCCGGCACGCCGGTGACGGGGTGGCGGTGCGCTGGCTGCACCAGGTCGTCTGACCCGACCACGTGGAGCGAGAAGGGCGTTTCTCAACCAGCGGCGACCAGCCGAGCGCTCAGGTAGTCCACGAGGTCACGCACGTGCACGAAGTCCTTGGCGGCCTCGTCCTGGACCCGCACGCCGAAGTGCCGGTCCGCGCCCTCGAGGATCTCGACCATCGACAACGAGTCGATCCGCAGGTCGTCGACGAAGGAACAGTCCGGCTGCACCTCACCGGCCGGCCGCTCGGTGACCAGCTCGACGATCTCGGCCAGCTGGGCGAGAACGTGGGAGGGGTTGACGGGGGATCCTCCGCGGCGCACAGGCATGAATGAGACTCTAGTCAACGGGGTACCGCACCAAACGACTCGACGCCCCGGTGATCACCACAGCCCGATCCACCAGGGAATCGTGATGTGCTGGTCCCCTGGCCCACCATGCGGTGAGTGGTAGTCACACACATCCCCCCAGTTCTGGTTGGTTCGTATTCGTTGTCCCCGACCACTTTCCCAGGAGTGCGCATGGAACAGGTCCCAGGAAGCTCCGTCGAACTCCAGCGCATCACCATCCACGGTCACGAGCGGGCCTACGTGAAGACCGGCGAGGGTCCTGCCCTGCTGCTGCTGCACGGCCTGGGGTGTGACCACACGACCTGGTTCCCCGTGATCAACGACCTCGCCAAGCACTTCACCGTGATCGCCCCCGACCTGCTGGGGCATGGCATGAGTGCCAAGCCGCGTGCGGACTACTCGGTCGGTGGTTACGCCAACGGCATGCGTGACCTGCTGACGGTGCTCAACATCGACAAGGTCACCGTGGTCGGGCACAGCTTCGGCGGCGGCATCGCGATGCAGTTCGCCTACCAGTTCCCCGAGCGCACCGAACGGATGATCCTGGTGGCTCCGGGTGGTCTCGGTCCGGAGGTCTCGGCGCTGATCCGCGCGGTGACGCTGCCGGGCTTCCACCAGGTGATGGGTCTCGCGACCCTCCCCGGCGTACGCCACGTCGGGAAGGCCGGCCTGCGGGCGCTGTCGAAGTCACGCATCCCCGCCGCCCGCGACCTCGCCGAGGTCGCCGAGATCTACGAGTCGTTCAAGGACCCACGGGCGCGGGCAGCGATCCGTCACGTGGTGCGGGCCGTGGTGGACCTGCGCGGCCAGATCGTGACGATGGTCGACCGGGCCTACCTCACCCAGGCGATGCCGATGCTCGTGGTGTGGGGCGCCGACGACGTGGTCATCCCCGCCAAGCACGCGGAGAACGTCGCTCGGACCGCGCCGGGCGCGGTGGTCGAGGTGCTGCCCAACAGCGGGCACTTCCCGCACAAGGACCACCCCGACCGCTTCGTGAAGATCGTGCAGGACTTCATCCGGGCCACCCAGCCGGCGTCCTACCACCGCGGCCGCTGGCGTCAGCTGCTGCGCAACGGCCCCGCGCAGCCGTCCAACCGCGCCGAGGCCGGCAGCGCACCGCTCGCCCCGGTCGCCCAGCTGCCCAAGTGCGGGGCCTGAGCCCCAGACCTGAGCCTCAGACCTGAGCCCCAGGACCTCACGCGTCAGTGCTCCCGACCCTACGAAACGAACCGGGAGCACGACGCGTGGCGTCTCACGACCGGCTCAGGCGTCGCCGCCCTCCTGCTTCACGTCGGCCACGGCGGTCGGGTCGTCGATGCGGTACTTCTCGAAGGCCTCCGCCACGATCTCGGCCTTGACCTCGCCGCGGTCGGCCAGGGCCCGCAGTGTGGCCACGACGACGCTCTCGGCGTCCACCTGGAAGAAGCGACGCGCGGCCGGGCGGGTGTCGGCGAAACCGAAGCCGTCGGTGCCCAGCACGTGGTAGTCGCTCGGCATCCAGTGTGAGATCTGCTGCGGAACAGCGCGCATGTAGTCGCTGACCGCGATCACCGGACCGGGCGCACCCTCGAGCTTGGAGGTGACGTAGGGGACCTTGGCCTCCTCCGCGGGGTGGTTCAGCGTCCACCGGTCGGCCTCGACGGCCTCGCGGGCGAGCTCGTTCCACGACGTGACCGACCAGAGGTCGGCGGCGACGCCCCAGTCCTCGGCCAGCATCTGCTGCGCCTTGAGGATCCAGGGGAAGCCGATGCCGGAGGCCAGCAGCTGCACCTGGGGGGTGTCGCCGTTGCCGGCGACCTCAGGAGCCCCGGCGAAGTGGTAGATGCCCTTGAGCAGGCCCTCGAGGTCGAGGTCGTCGGGCTCCTTGGGCTGCGAGACCGGCTCGTTGTAGACCGTCATGTAGAAGATGACGTTCTCGGAGTTCTCGCCGTACATCCGCTCGAGCCCGGACTGCATGACGTGGCTGACCTCGTAGGCGAACGCCGGGTCGTAGTGCACGACCGCGGGATTGGTCGCCGCGAGCAGCGGTGAGTGGCCG
>JBKJON010000264.1:0-3643 GCA_046595715.1 Marmoricola sp. | reverse complement strand
GTCGGAGGTGACCGTGGCTGAGGAGGTCGTGGTTTCGTCGTGGGAGCCGTCGGGGAACCGGATGGTGACCACGTCCCCGGCCCTGATGTCGGGGGTCACCTTCAGGGAGGTCCCGTTGCCCCAGCAGACGCCTCCGGGGTGGTTGACCTCGAAGGCGACGCCGCTGTCGGACACGACGGATTCCGCCGAGCCCATCACCGTGCCGTTGCGGCTGACCTCGAGGCTCGCCGTCTCGCCGGCGTGGCTTTGGTAGCCCTCGACAGAGACGAAGTCGCGGTCGGGGAAGACGACGACGTTGTTGGGAAAGGTCGGTACGTCGGCGGACGCGGCTGGGAGCGTCACTAGGGAGGCGACGATGAAGGTGCCCAGTCCTGCCGCGGCTGCCGCGGCGCGGCGCGCGTGGCGCGCCGGAAAAGCAGTGTGTCCGTGCATGAGCTCAACCCCCGTTGGGTTCGTGGCCCCGGGATGTCCCCGAATGTCTCGGTCGAGACCGAACGGCCGCCCCCAACGTGCAGGTTCGGCCTTGGAAGAATCTTGAGGTTTCGTGGTGGCGGCACATCGCTCGGGACCCGTCGGGCGCGACGCCCGTCCAAGGAGTGAGAAGCGCACCCGGGCTCAGGCGGAATATGTGCCCTGCCCAGGTTCGTCCATCCGTGATCGGGCCGGAGAAGGCGGTGCGGTGACTGGTCTAGAGGGGTCTCTCGCGCGACGGGAGACACAAGGTGCCCCCAAGGACAGATTCTGCCGATGACGGCGTAGCCGCGGAATGGCACCACCAGGGGGTCAGTGTCCCCACCGGCTGCGGGAGTCCTGAGCGGGCAGCGGCGACGAAGGCCTCCCCGGCGCGTCGAGAGGCCTCCTCGTGACGTCCCCGGAAACGCAGGGCGTTGCTCAGCATGGCGGGCGCCTCGGCGTGCTCGGCGCTGGCGGGCCATGGTCTGGCGAGGTCGACGGCGCGCAGAAGCGAGTCGAACCGTGGGTCCTCCCGCTGACCCAGGTCCCACTCCAGTTCCGCCCAGTCCATCAGCAGCCGACAGGCGCGCAGCGGGTCGGCGACCTCGTCGAGCAGACTCAGCGCCTCGACGACGAAGGCATGTGCCTCCAGGTCCAGCTGGGCCCGGTTGCACATCACCTCGGCGCGCTCGAGCAGGGCGAGGTGCTCGGTGACGTCCTCCGGTCGTGGGGCACCGTGCTCCCACAGCCGCGCTCCCCGGGCCAGGTTGCGGGCGGCGTCGGCGACCAGGCAGTACTCCTCCGCCAGGTTCGCCGTTGCGAGGCTGGCGGTGAAGGCGCCGGCGGGGTCTCCGGCGCTCTCGCAATGCAAGGCGATCGTGGCTGGTGGCGGACCTCGTCGATCCCCGAGCCGCTGGTGGCGAGCAGCGCTCCGGCCCACGCTGCGTGGATCGGCGACACCTCTCCCGGGAGGAGCTCCCCCAGCAGCACGTCGGCGAGAAGAAGGTGACGGAACCAGACCGTAACCGCGTCCCTGACGACGATGCCGGCCTCGACGGCCCTGTGCACCGCGCCCGGCCGTGTGAGGCGAGGGCAGGTCGTCGGAGGAGGGAGCCTGTTCAGGGTCGCCCCAGCCTCCGCGCGAGATAGGGCGCGGTGGCGCTCGTCTCCGACGACGCGACCTCCGCCGGCGAGCCGCTCGCCACCACTCGCCCGCCGGAGTCCCCGCCGCCGGGACCGAGGTCGATGACCCAGTCGGCAGTGGCGATCGTGTCCAGGTCGTGCTCCACCAGGACGACGGTGTTGCCCGCGTCGACGAGCCGGTGCAGCTGCCGCAGCAGCAGGGCGATGTCCGCCGGGTGCAACCCCGCCGTCGGCTCGTCGAGCAGGTAGAGCGCGTGGCCGCGTCGCGCCCGCTGCAGCTCGGTGGCCAGCTTGATGCGTTGGGCCTCGCCACCGCTGAGCTCGGTCGCGGGCTGACCCAGCCGGAGATAGCCCAGTCCCACGTCGCGCAGCGTCTCCAGGCTGCGCGACGCAGCCGGCACGTCTGCGAGGAACTTGGCGGCGTCGTCGACGGGCATCGCCAGCACCTCGGCCACGTTCTTGCCCTGGTAGGTGATCTCGAGCGTCTCGGCGTTGTAGCGCGCGCCGTGACAGGTCGGGCACGGTGCGTAGGTCCCCGGCAAGAAGAGCAGCTCGACGGCGACGAACCCCTCGCCCTGGCAGGTCTCGCACCGCCCCTCCGCGACGTTGAAGGAGAACCGGCCGGCCGAGTAGCCGCGCTCCTTGGCCAGGTCGGTCGCGGCATAGAGCTTGCGCACGGCGTCGAACATCCCCGTGTAGGTCGCGAGGTTCGAGCGGGGGGTACGCCCGATGGGCCGCTGGTCGACCAGCACCAGCCGGTCGAAGGACTCCAGTCCGGCCGCGTCGACGTCGACCTCGAGCTCGGCCGCCTCGGGGTCCTCCGGCGTCTGGCCGAGGTGACGGCGTACGACCTCGGACAGCACCTGGGTGACCAGCGTGGACTTGCCGGAGCCGGAGACTCCGGTGACTGCGGTCAACACACACAGGGGAAAGTCGACCGACACGTCGTCGAGGTTGTGGCGGGAGACGCCGCGCAGGTGCAGCCAGCCCTGGGGCTCACGGGGGTCGTGCACGAGCGCTTCGGCCCGGCCGAACAGGTAGGCACTGGTGGCCGACTCCTGGACCTCCTCGAGGCCGGCGACCGGACCGGAGTACAGCACCCGTCCACCGCCCTCGCCCGCGCCAGGCCCGATGTCGACCACCCAGTCCGCCCGTCGTACGACGTCCAGGTCGTGCTCGACCACGAACAGGGAGTTGCCCGAGGACTTGAGGCGGTCGAGCACGTCGAGCAGCGGCTCGGCGTCGGCCGGGTGCAGGCCGGCGGACGGTTCGTCGAGCACGTAGACGACCCCGAACAGTCCCGAGCGCAGCTGGGTGGCGATCCGCAGGCGCTGCGCCTCGCCGGGCGACAGCGTGGTCGAGCTGCGCCCGAGGCTGAGGTAGCCGAGACCGAGGTCCAGGAGCACCCCGATGCGCGCGACCAGGTCGGCGGAGATCCGGACCGCGACCTCGGTCGTCTCCCCGGACTCGGCAGAGGAGACGGCGGCCCCGGCCTCGGGCAGCTCGGCGATGGGTCGCAGCAGCGACACCACCTCGGCGAAGGGGAGCGCGTTCACCTCGGCGATGGAGTGTGCGGCGACCGTCACCGCCAGCGCCTCCGGCCGCAGTCCACTGCCCTGGCAGTCGGGGCAGGGAGAGTCACGCACGAACCGCAGCGCCCGGTCGCGCATCTGCTGGCTCTTGGAGTCGGCGAGCACATGCATCACGTGCTTGCGGGCGCTCCAGAACTTCCCGTAGTAGCCGTGGTCGATGCGGTCGCGCTCGGGCTTGATCAGCACCGAGGGCTGCTCGTCGGTGAAGAGCAGCCAGTCGCGGTCCTTCCTCTTCAGCCTGGCCCAGGGGCGGTCGGTGTCGATCCCGAGACCGGTGACGATGCTGCGCAGGTTGGCACCCTGCCAGGCGCCGGGCCACGCGGCGATCGCTCCCTGCCCGATGCTCAGCGAGGTGTCCGGGACCATCAGCTCCTCGGCGACGTCGTGCACGACCCCGAGGCCGTGGCACCGCGGGCAGGCCCCGGCTGCGGTGTTGGGGGAGAACGCCTCGGCGC
>JBKJON010000239.1:0-10012 GCA_046595715.1 Marmoricola sp. | reverse complement strand
CGAGCACGGCGAGCGCTGGATCGAGGGCACCTTCTTCCGGCGCGCCCGGGCGATGGGCAACGACATCGGCTACGACTCGATCGTCGGCGGTGGTCGGCACGCGACCACGCTCCACTGGATCGAGAACTCCGGGCCGGTCACCCACGGCGAGCTGCTCCTGCTGGACATGGGAGCCGAGGCGTCCTCGCTCTACACAGCCGACGTCACGCGCACCCTGCCAGTGGACGGGACGTTCACGACCGTGCAGCGCGACCTCTACTCGCTGGTGCTGGCCGCCCAGCAGGCCGGGCTCGACGCCGTACGTCCCGGTGCGGCGTTCCGCGCCGCGCACGAGGCGGCGATGACGGTGCTGGCCCACGGCCTCGAGGACCTCGGCCTGCTGCCGGTCTCCGCCGAGGAGGCGCTCTCCCCGGACAGCCGGGTCTACGCCCGGTGGACCCTGCACGGGACCAGCCACATGCTCGGGATGGACGTGCACGACTGCGCGGCCGCCGACACCGGCACCTACCCTGGCGGCATCCTGGAAGAGGGCATGGTGCTCACGGTCGAGCCCGGGCTGTACTTCCAGGAGGATGACCTGCTGGTCCCCGAGGAGCTGCGCGGCATCGGCATCCGCATCGAGGACGACGTCGTCGTGACGGCTGACGGCATGCGGAACCTCTCGGAGGCACTGCCGCGCGACCCGGGCGAGATCGAGACGTGGATGGCCGCGCTCCGGGGCTGATCCGGCGGCGTCGAGCAGCTGGTAGCCGCTCCGCTCACGGGCGGATCTGGCTGATCCGGGTCCCCCAGTCGGCCAGGGCGGTCCGGGTGTTGCCGCAGGTGCCGAACGGCTCCGCTTCGTACTGCCGCAGCGTGCACCGCTGATCGATGTACTCCGAGGCGATCCAGACGTCGTCGCCCATGGCGGAGGCTGCCTCGCGCTTCGCGGCGGCGGAGGGGGCGGCGCTTCGTCGGCTCGCAGCGCCGGTCCCGTCGGGGCGGACCGTTCTGCTCCCCCCGGGCGTCGTACGCCGCCGCCGCGCAGCGGTCCGGGCCTTCACATCACCCTCCGAGAGCTGCACCCTGGGCCGTTCCTTGGGTGCCGACCGGACTCAGGAGCGCGGCGACGACGGCTGAGACTGACAAGGTGGTGAGGATCCGACGACGCTGCATGGGGTGCTCCAGGGTCCGAGCCGTGCATCGGCTGTGCGCGACACTGCTCGGCACTCTGCTCCAGGACCGGGCGACGCCTAACCGTTCAAGTACCCCCACCGGCGACCTGTCACAAACCCCGTCATGTGGCCACAGGCGCGTCACCGACGGAGGTGCGCCCCAGGACCGGCCAGGCCGACTCGCAATTCCAACCCCGCCGCCGCGGGTCGAGGTGGGCGTTGCGGCATACTGGCCCCGGGTCGGGGCGCGCCCGGACTGCAGACATCACCGGGCTTTTGTCCAGATGTCCATGCCGACGCGAGTTCCGACCCCCCGCCCCTGTAGCTCAGCCGGATAGAGCAAGAGCCTTCTAATCTCTAGGTCGCAGGTTCGATTCCTGCCAGGGGCGCCCGAGGACCGTCACGACCACTTCTGGTCCCAGCTCTCCCCTCACGAGGAGTTCCCGTACCGAGCCGGAGTGGTGGAGTGGACCCGACATCTCGTGTCCCGGCACCGGCGCGTTCGGCATCCTCACCCGCTGGTCTACTGTCGAACGCCCAGTGAGCCGTTGTCTCTGAGTGTTCCGATGCCACACCCCGTTACTCGACCAGACTCCACGTCCCGTGATCGCCACGCTCGGACTGATCAGCACGTCGGCGAACCGGTGAACCGACGACGTACGCCTGCCCGCTCCTCCTTGTGGGAACGCTTCTTGGACCACGACCCGAAGCTGGTCTTTCGACTCGTGCTCCTCGGGGCGGGCCTGCCGGCGCTCATCGTCAGCCAGTGGCCCCGCGAACTGGCCGACCGCGGCGCCGTACCGGTGCCACCCGCCATCACCAGGATCGACTCGCCCTTCAACTGGCAACGGCTCGAAGCCATCGACTTCTCGACCAAGACGGCGGCTGGATGCACACCGGCATCATCGCCTCGCGGGACTCCTCACGGTCCCGCATGAGACAAGCCAAGTTCGGCACGGGTTGAGACGGGATGTGGCTCACGGTCGTGGCCGAACGGGCCTCCCCCACCGCTCCCGTTACAGCGTGGACCTGCTGGGCAAGGGGCATTCGGTCCCGAACTACCTGGCGGTCAATCTCCTCAACCAGCTGCCCACCCACTCGATCGGGATGTGGCCGGCACCCCTCGCCGGCGACGGGTGCAACCTGGAGCACATCATCCGCTTCGAGTAGGCGCCTGGCTCGATGACCTGGTGGATCGACGGCCAGATGGCCTCATCACGAGACGAACTGCCTTCGACGGCCGGGCGGCAGCGGGTCATGGGACGACCTGTTCGAGAACCCGAACCGCCGGTGGTACCCGCGCACCACCTACCAGGTGGGCCCCGGGCCGAACGAGATCCCGCAGGCGAGATCCCGCGGCAGTGGCGTCGCTCGGAGCTGGTCGTCAAGGGCCTCGAGCTCTTCAAGATGCTCTGATCCCCCGCCTCAGTCAGGTCGCCGCTCGAGCTCTGCCGCCATCAGCGTCATCAGCTGGGTCAGGCCCTTGAAGGGCCGGACCATCACGGTGAACTCGACCAGCCGACCGTCGCTGCCCCATCGCAGCATGTCGATCCCGTGCACGGTCAGGCCGTCGAGATCCGCGATGAACTCGAGCACCGCCGAACCGGTGTCCCACCACTCGTGCTGGTAGCGCAGCGTCGGGCCCAGGACGGACATCGCGGCGGTGAGGTACGCCGAGCTCAGCGCCTTGCCCTCCTGCGGAGTGTGCACCGCCGGCGACCTGAAGACACACTCGTCGGCGATCAGGCCGTCGAGCAGACCCGGGTCCTGGGACTCGAAGACGGCGTGCCAGCGGTTCAAGGGTTCGGGGCGGTCGCTCATGAGGCGACTCTAGGTCTCCCGGAGCACGAGGGAGCCCTCGTGAGCTGGGTCACGAGCTGAGCGTGTCGGTACCCGCGGCGGGACCGGCTTCGTCGTAGAAAAGAACTGGCCCTGCGGAGTATGAGACCGCAGGGCCTTCGCCTTGCCCGGTTCCCGAGATGGGCGGACGAAAGGAAAGGATCGGGTTGATGGGCATTGCCTGACGTTCTCGGGTGGAGTACCAGCCGACAAGCGCCAGTTCACCGGTCACCCGAGGAAACCTGCACTCCCCCAGCAGCAGCGTCGATCTCCCCCAGCACCCGCGCCTTCACGTCCTCGGGCGCGAACGAGACGCGCACGGCCGTCCGGGCGAGGTCGGCCAGGCCGGCCTCGCCGAGGTCGAGCAGGTCGGCGGCGATCTCGTACTCGCGGTTGAGGGTGGTGCCGAACATCGGCGGGTCGTCGCTGTTGATCGTCACCACCACCCCGGCGTCGCGGAAGGCACGCAGCGGGTGCTCCTCCAGCGTCGCGACCGCACGGGTGGCGATGTTGGAGGAGGGGCAGACCTCGAGCGGGATCCCGCTGGAGGCGAGGTACGCCAACAGCTCCGGGTCCTGCGCCGAGGTGGTGCCGTGCCCGATGCGCTCGGCCCCGAGGACGTGCAGGGCGTCCCACACCGTCTGGGGTCCCGTCGTCTCACCGGCGTGTGGGAGGCAGTGGAGGCCGGCGGCCCGGGCGGCATCGAAGTGGGGCTTGAACTGAGGCCGTGGGACGCCGATCTCCGGACCGCCGAGGCCCAGGGCGATCAGCGAGTCCGGCGCGTGGTCGAGCACGTAACCGAGCGTCGCGTCGGCCCCGGGAAGCCCCAGCTCGCCGGGGATGTCGTAGATCCAGCGGAACACGATCCCGAAGTCGCGCTCGGCGGCGGTGCGAGCGTCCTCGATCGCCTCGGTGAAGGCCTCGATCGGCACGCCGGAGAGCACCGAGGTGTGCGGCGTGCATGTCAGCTCGGCGTACCTCACCTGCTGCACCTGCGCCATCTCACGGGCGATCTCGTAGGTGAGCAGCCGGACGTCCTCCGGCGTACGGATCAGGTCAACCACCGCAAGGTAGACCTCGATGAAGTGCGCGAAGTCGCGGAAAGCGAAGAACTCGGCCAGCTGCTCGGGATCACTGGGCACGGTTCCCGGATGCCGCTCCGCCAGCTCGGAGACGATTCGGGGGGACGCCGAGCCGACATGGTGCACGTGAAGCTCGGCCTTGGGCAGACGGGTGATGAAACCGGCGAGCGAGGACATGGCGCCCAGCATGTCAGCGGTCACCTCACCAGGAGGGTGCGGGTCAGCGCGTCAGGACCCAGCCGAGCACCGCCGGTAGTGCACCCACCAGCAGCCAGGGCGAGAGCGGCGACTTCGAGTTGATGACGCGTACGCCGATGATGCCGACCACTCCCACCACCAGCGACATCCCCAGCAGGCCGGGTCGGGCGCCGACCTGCAGCGAGGTGGAGCTGAGCAGTGCCATGCCCTCCGCGAGGACGAAGGAGACGGTGACGAGCAGGGCCGACATCACCCATCGCTGGACCCGTTCGACCTCCACGCGGGTCAGCCCTTCGCGATCAGCTGTTCGAGCTGGTCGGACATCTCAGAGATCGAGGGGGCCTCGAGCGTCTTCCCGTTGACGATCACGGTCGGCGTGCCCTTCACGCCGGCCACCGTCGCCGACTGGTCGGCCGCGTCGACGAACTCCGTGTTCGCCACGCCGATCGAGTCGAGCACCAACTTGTCCGTGACGCCGGCCTTCTTGGCCAGGTCGGTCAGGTCGGCGACCCCTGGCTTGGCGGCGTCGTTCTCGTAGGGCTGGTTCTCGAAGATCAGGTCGTGGTACTTCAGCGCCTGTCCCGGCGTTCCGCCCTCCAGGACTGCGGCCCACGCGGTCAGTGCCGTGGACGAGTAGTCGTCCTGAAGGAGGTGGAAGGGCCGGTACTCGACGAGCACCTTGCCCTGCTCGGCGGCCTTGCGCAGGTAGGTGCGCGAAGCCGCCTCGAACTGCCGGCAGTAGGGGCACAGGAAGTCCTCGTAGACGACGATCTTGGTCGTCGCGGCCGGGTCGTCCCCGAGCACCAGCGCCTGACCGGACACCGTGGCCGATGGCCCCGCCGTCGCCACCGGGTCCTTCTTGTCGCCCCCCGAGAGGAGCACCCCGGCGATGACGGCGGCGGCGAGCACCACGAGGACGACCACCACGACCAGGAACTTGCGGTTTCGTTCCTGGCTCGCCTGCGCCCGCTGGATGGCGGCGGCTCTTTCGGCGCGGTTGCCTTCACGGTCCTTCTTCGACATCACGATCCTCGGGGTGGTCGGGGAACAACAGGTTGTCCAGCGCGAGCGGGGTACGACGTAGCCACACGACGAGCAGGGAGAGCAGGAGCAGCCCAGTGTCGCGGGCGATCTCCCAGGGGTACTTGCCGAAAGCGTCCGGGTCCGGGCCGCCGTCGCCGAAGCACCCGCAGTTGATCGCGATGCCGCGGGTCCACACCGACACGATGCCGATGATGAAGGCGAGCTGCATCAGCGCGGACAGTACGCCCACGAACCGCGCCAGCAACCCCAGCACGAGCGCTGCGCCGACCACGACCTCGAGCATCGGCAGCACACGGCCGACGCCATCGGCGAGGGACGGGGGCAGCAGCTGGTAGGCGCGAACGGCGGTGACGCTCGCCTCGGGGTCGGGCAGCTTGATGGATCCGGCCCAGATCCAGACGCCGCCCACGACGAGCCGGGCGACGAGGCCCCCCCACGAGAGCGTGCCAGGGCTGCGGGAGCCCCACCGTCCGGTCATGAGTGGGCGGCCGCGAGAACCAGGCGCTGCACCGTGTCGGCCAGGGACGTCGGCGACGCGGCGCCCACCGGCTCGCCGTCGACGAGGACCGTGGGCGTCGTACGCACTCCGGCTGCGCGGGCCACCTCGCGGGTGGAGAGTGCCGTGGTGAGGTCGAGCGCTCCTACCGCCTCGAGCACGTCGCTGTCCTTCACCCGGGCCTTCTTGGCCAGAGCGACGAGATCGGCAGCCGCCATGCCTTCGCCCGGGGGCCGGCGGTCGAAGAGCAGGTCGTGCAGGGCAAGCGCCTGCTGGGCGGTCCCCCGCCCGAGCACCGTCTCCCACGCCGCCAGGGCGGCGACGGTGGACCCGTCGTCGCTCAGCGTCACCGGGTGGTACTCCACCCGCACACG
Organism: Marmoricola sp.; assembly: GCA_046595715.1. GTDB lineage: Bacteria > Actinomycetota > Actinomycetes > Propionibacteriales > Nocardioidaceae > Marmoricola. The sequence goes on along the minus strand of JBKJON010000239.1, from coordinate 3,825 downwards.
ACCTTGAGCGGCCTCTACCCTGAGGAAGTCACGTGAGGCGATCTCGAAGGCCCTGCTGGCGGAGCTGGCGAAGTCCTCATAGACGACGACCTGTGCCGGCGCGCCAGGCTGGCCCACCGCGAGGGACAGGTCCTCGGCGCGGGCCAGCGCCTGCGGGTCCTTCGGCGGCGTGGACCCTGCGCCGCTGGAGAAGATGACCGCTCCTGCGACCACGGCCGAGACCGCTCCCAGCACCCCGAGCACCAGCAGCAGGCGCTTCTTGCGCTCCGGCGTCTCGTCGTCCGAGTCGGGAGGAGTGGACGCGGCGGGCATGCACCCAGCGTAGGAGTCGAGTGCGCGCGACCCGTCACGGCGTACGACGACACGGCCGATCGCGGGCGTCCGGCCGGGAGTCCGTCGGTCTGGGTAGTGTGACTCGTTGTGACCGACCGACTCGTCTGGATCGACTGTGAGATGACCGGCCTCGACATCGTGGCAGATGCCCTGATCGAGGTCGCTGCCCTGGTGACCGACTTCGACCTCAACGTCCTCGGCGAGGGCATCGACATCGTGATCAAGCCACCGCCTGAGGCCATGGACCAGATGGTGGAGTTCGTGCGCAACATGCATGCCACGTCGGGCCTGATCGAGGAGCTGGACGGCGGCACCACCCTCGACGACGCCCAGGAGCAGGTGCTGGCCTACGTCAAGCGCCACTGCCCTGAGGGCAGCCGCCCCCCGCTGGCGGGCAACACCGTCGCGACCGACCGAGCCTTCCTGGCCCGCGACATGCGGGACCTCGAGCAGTACCTCCACTACCGGATCGTCGATGTCTCCTCCATCAAGGAGCTCTCGCGCCGCTGGTTCCCACGGGCCTACTACAACGCCCCGTCCAAGGGTGGCAACCACCGGGCGCTGGCCGACATCCGCGAGAGCATCGAGGAGCTGCGCTACTACCGGGAGGCGGTCTTCGTCTCGTCCCCCGGCCCGGACTCGTCTGCCGCGAAGACGATCGCTGCCCGGCACCAGGGCTCTCTGACCGGTGACCGCCCGGTGTCAGGGACGAGCTGAGGAACCGCTACACTCTTGCCTCGCAAGATCCCCTGGTGGGTATAGCTCAGCTGGTAGAGCGCCGCCTTGTGGTGGCGGATGTCGCGGGTTCAAGTCCCGTTACTCACCCCAAGAGCGTCGAGCCCCTGTCCGCAGCACTGCGGGCAGGGGCTCGATCGCTTCCCGGGCGCGGCCCCGGTGAGGGGAAATCCTCGGGGCCGACCGGTAGGTCGGGCCGAGCGAGGGTCCAACGGCGGTCGGCCTAGGGACCTTCGCCAGCATCGCGTGAGCCGCTCGGCTGGTTCGCTGGTCACACCGCAACCCAAGACCGTGGAGGGCATGTCATGACCGCTGGGACCCGCTCGAAACCACCGGCAGAACCAGACGTCAAGAAACGTCATTTCAACTTCCCGAGCGCCTTCACGGTCCTGTTCGTCGTGACGGTCGCGGTCTGGCTGCTGGCGTTCCTGGTGCCGACCGGCGCCTACAAGCTCGACAAGTCAGGTGGCCCGATCCCCGGAAGCTACGCAGGCGTCGACGCCGGCCTCTCCTTCGGCGACCGGTTGATGCAGCTGTTCCTGGCTCCGATCAACGGCCTCTACGGCGTCCGGGCCTCCGATGGTGGCTTCATCGGCCCCTACGAGAGCGGGGAGCTCTTCGGGGCAGCCGGGGTCTTCCTGTTCGTGCTTGCCATCGGCATCTTCATCACGATGTCGATGCGCACCGGCGCCATCGACAGCGGCATCGCCCGAGTGGCCAAGCGCTACGGCGCCAAGGGCGCTGTGGTGATCGTGATCTTGATGGTGATCTTCTCCCTCGGCGGCACCACCGAGGGCATGGCCGAGGAGACCCTGGGCTTCTACGCCCTGGTGATCCCGCTCATGCTGAGCCTGGGCTACGACCGGATGGTCGCCGCGGCCACCATCCTGGTCGGGGCCGGCGTCGGGGTCCTGGCCTCGACCGTGAACCCGTTCGCCACCGGCGTCGCCTCTGCGGCCGCCGGGATCTCCATCGGCGACGGCATCGGCTTCCGTTTCCTGATGTACCTCCTGCTCGTGCCGCTCGGCGTGCTCTACGTGCTCCGCTACGCCCGCAAGATCAAGCACGACCCTGCTGCATCCCTGGCCAAGCCCCAGCCCGGCGACACCGAGATCGCCGAGGCCGGGGTCGGCGAGATGCCCGAGATCACGCGGCGACAGAAGACGGTCCTGGCCGTGGTCGCCCTCACGTTCGCGTTCATGATCTTCGCGATCGTTCCCTGGGCCCAGGTGATCAGTGGACCCGACGCGGACAGCTACGGCTGGCAGCTCGACTGGTACTTCCCCGAGCTCGCCGCCCTGTTCATCGTGATGGCGATCCTGATCGGCTTCATCGGCGGTCTCGGGGAGAAGGGGATGACCGACACCCTCGTGCGCGGTGCCGGGGACTTCATCGGAGTCGGCCTGATCATCGTGCTCGCCCGCGGCGTCACCGTCATCATGAACAACTCCCAGATCACCGACACCGTGCTGCACTCGATGGAGAGCGCGGTCAACAACACCTCACCCGCGATATTCGGTGGTCTGATGTTCCTGATCAACGTGCCCCTGGCCTTCCTGGTCCCCTCGACCTCGGGCCACGCAGCGCTGGCGATGCCGATCCTCGCGCCCCTTGCGGACTTCGCTGGCGTGCCGCGCGCGATCGTGGTCACGGCCTTCCAGTCGGCTTCGGGTGTCGTCAACCTGGTCACGCCCACGTCCGCGGTCGTCATGGGTGGTCTTGCGCTGGCCAAGGTGCGCTACGACGAGTACGTGCGCTTCATCGCGCCGCTGCTGCTCGGTCTGCTCGTGGTCTGCACGGTGCTGATCGCAGGGGCGGCCGCTCTCTCCTAGGTGGGCCGACCGCGATTCGAGCCCCCCGTCCGCGCCCGTTCGGACAGGGGCTCGATGGCTCCGTGACGGTGATCGTGGCGTACCGTTGCTGGTGGTGAGCCGGGAAGTCTGGTCGGCAACGTGTCGACGACCCCGAAGGATCCCTGATGACTGACCGCACCCCCGAGCCAGACCACCCCAGGCTGTTCCCACGTGGCACCTGGACCGAGACCGCGCGTGTCACCGAGCTCCTCCGACACGAGACCGTGGGCGGGGCGCTGTTGCTCATCGCCGCTGTCGTCGCCCTGGTCTGGGCGAACTCGGGCTGGGCGGACGGCTACACCGCGCTCAAGGACTTCACCGTCGGCCCCTCTGCGCTCCACCTCGATCTCACCCTGGGCACCTGGGCGGCCGACGGGTTGCTGGCCATCTTCTTCTTCGTCGCCGGACTCGAGGTCAAGCGCGAGTTCGTCGCAGGAGACCTGCGAGACCCCCGTCGGGCGGCCATCCCCGTCCTCGCCGCCGTGGGCGGCATGGCCGTTCCTGCTCTGGTGTACGTCGCCGTCAACCTCGCCGGTGGTGCCGAGGACGGCGCGCTCAACGGGTGGGCCATCCCGACGGCGACGGACATCGCCTTCGCGGTCGCGGTGCTGGCCGTCATCAGCACCCACCTGCCCGCCGCGCTGCGCACCTTCCTGCTGACCCTCGCCGTGGTGGACGACCTGCTCGCCATCACGATCATCGCGTTGTTCTACACCCGCTCACTCGACCCGGTGTGGCTGCTGCTCTCCCTGGTCCCGATCGGGATCTTCGGGATCCTGGTGCAACGGCGGGTCAGGTCGTGGTGGCTGCTGCTCCCGCTCGCCCTGGTCGCCTGGGGCCTGGTGCACGCCTCGGGGGTCCACGCCACGGTCGCGGGCGTGCTGCTCGCGCTAACGGTCCCGGT
>JBKJON010000195.1:0-6979 GCA_046595715.1 Marmoricola sp. | reverse complement strand
ATCGAGCTGGTCTCGCTCTCGCCCTCCCGGTTGCTGATCGTGCTGATCCTGTCCACCGGCCGGGTCGAGCAGCGGGTGATCGAGCTGCCCGTCGAGCTCGACCCCGACTCGCTGGCGGCCCTGCGGTCGCGCATCCTGCACGCCGCTGTCGGTGAGCCGATCACCGATGCCGCCAACGCGCTCGGGGCCATGACCGAGCAGACCGACCACGTCGACCGCACCCATGTCGCGGTGATCGCCACCGCGTTGGTCGAGGCGATGTCCAACGAGCGCCAGACCGAGCGCGTGGTCGTCGGTGGCACGGCCAACATGGCGCGCTTCGGCGACGGCTTCGACCAGTCGATCAAGCCGATGCTCGAGGCGCTCGAGGAGCACGTCGTACTCCTCAAGCTGCTCGGCGAGGCGACATCCTCGGACTCGATCACCGTGCGTATCGGTGCCGAGGGGCCTTACCAGGAGCTTGCCACCACCTCCGTGATCGCCACCGGCTACGGCCCGGGTGAGGAGGCGGTGGGTTCACTTGGCATCGTGGGACCCACCCGCATGGACTACCCGGGCTCGATGGCCGCGGTTCGTGCGGTCGCCCGCTACGTCTCGACCATCCTCGACCAGGCCTGACCGCCCGGCCCCAGTCCAGTCCCCAGTCCAGCCCTCTTGTCCAGCACCAGACCACCAGCCGAAAGAGAAACGTGAGCCAGGACCCCTACGAGCTCCTTGGCGTCTCCCGGGACGCCGAGGCCGACGAGATCAAGAAGGCCTACCGCCGCCTTGCCCGTCAGCTGCACCCCGACGTCAACCCCGACCCGGCGACCCAGGAGCGCTTCAAGGAGGTCTCCGCGGCCTACGAGGTGCTCTCGGACCCTGAGAAGCGCCGCATGTTCGACCTCGGCGGGGACCCGTTCTCCCGCAGCGGCGGCGCCGGCGCACAGGGGGCCGGGTTCTCCTTCACCGACATCATGGATGCCTTCTTCGGAGGCCAGCCCGGTGCCGGCGGTCAGGGTCGTGGACCACGTCCGCGCACCCGTCGCGGGCAGGACGCGCTGGTGCGGCTCGAGATCGACCTGGCCGAGGCGGCGTTCGGGGTCACCCGCGACCTCAAGGTCGACACGGCCGTCCTGTGCACGGTCTGTGAGGGCAGCGGCGCGGCCGTCGGCTCCCGGCCGGTCCTGTGTGAGACCTGCAACGGCCGCGGTGAGGTCCAGCACGTGCAGCGCTCGTTCCTCGGAGAGATCCGGACCGTGCGGCCCTGCGCCGCCTGCCGAGGCTTCGGCGAGATCATCCCCGAACCGTGCCGCGAGTGCTCGGGCGACGGGCGGGTGCGCTCCCGTCGCTCGATCAACGTCAAGATTCCGCCCGGTGTCGACACCGGCACCCGCGTCCAGCTCACACAGGAGGGCGAGGTCGGCCCCGGTGGAGGGCCCGCAGGCGACCTCTACGTGGAGATCCACGGCGCAATGCACCCGGTGTTCACCCGCGACGGCACCGACCTTCGCTGCCACGTGACGGTGCCGATGACCGCTGCCGCCCTCGGTACGACGATCCAGCTGCCGCTGCTTGAGGCCGACGTGGCTGAGGATGACTCCGACATGGAGCTTTGGGTCGACCTGGAGATCCGCCCCGGCACCCAGTCCGGCACCGAGACCACCCTGCGGGGACGTGGTGTCCCGCACCTGCGCTCGCAGGTCCGCGGCGACACGATCGTCACGGTCGAGGTGGAGACCCCGGGTCGTCTCGACGCCGCCCAGGAGGGACTGCTCCGCGAGCTCGCGAAGCTGCGCCACGAGGAGTCCCCGGACGGCCACATCCAGTCACCGCAGAAGTCGGTGTTCGGACGGCTCAAGAACGCCTTCAACCCGCGATGAGCCTTCCGGTCTTCCTCGGTCCCGTCACCGGGGTGGCCGTGGGGGACAGCGTCGTCGTCGAGGGTGACGAGGCGCGGCACGCGGTCGTGGTCCGACGGATCCGGGTCGGGGAGCAGGTCGTGCTCGTCGACGGGTCGGGCGTCTCCGCCACCTGTGCCGTGACGGCCACCTCGAAGACCTCGCTGACGGCCTGCGTCTCCTCCGTCCTCGTCTCCCCGCCACCGAACCCCCACGTCACCGTCGTCCAGGCCATCCCCAAGGGCGACCGGGGAGAGCTGGCCGTCGAGGTGCTGACCGAGATCGGCGTCGACCGCATCGTGCCGTGGGCCGCGGACCGGTCGGTGGGTGTCTGGCGTGGTGAGCGCGCGGCGAAGTCGTTGGCCAAGTGGCGGTCGACCGCCCGGGAGTCCGGCAAGCAGTCCCGGCGCTCCTGGTTGCCCTCCGTGACGCCGATGGCCTCGACGGACGAGGTGGTCGCGCTGGTCGCAGAGGCCGACCTGGCCGTCGTGCTCCACGAGGCGGCGGACGCGCCCCTTGCAGCGTTGCCGGTGACGGAGGCCGGGTCGATCCTCGTGGTCGTCGGCCCCGAGGGCGGCATCACCGAGGAGGAGCTGGGGACCTTCGGCGCCGCGCACGTCGTACGCCTGGGGGAGTCGGTGCTGCGTACGTCGACCGCCGGGGTGGCCGCCGTGGCCGCGCTGCTGTCGCGGACCTCGCGCTGGGGCTAGTCAGGCCACGAAGTCACGCAGGAAGGCGAGCACCTTGGCCGCGGGCATCTCGCACGGCTTGAGCAGGTCCCCGTCCTCGACCCGGTAGAGGTTGGCGCTGACCAGGTCACTGCCGTCGAGGGCCTCGGCGAACACCTTCTCGGACCGGCCACCGGCCAGCACGGTCCGGGTCACGCCGTAGCGGCGGCCGTCGTACTCCACGACCGACCAGCCGAGCGGCAGCCGCTCGAACAGATTGCTCACCTCGTTCACGCCCTCATGCTGCCCGGTCGGCGCCGTGGCCCTCGTCGTGGTGGCCGCTGGCTGGTCCGGTGCTGGGAGGGGTGCGGGCGGAAGGACTATCAGTTCGCTGGTCCGCTCGAGATGGCGCGCCTGGAGCCACGTCGCGTCCGCGTGGACTGATAGTCCTTGCGCCCCAAGCCGACCCGATGTCGGCTCCTCAGCCCGCGAAACGGATGGGTGGCCTACTCCACGGTGATGTTCTTCGTGTCCTGGTTGGTGCCGATGCCTTCGCCGCCGGACTCGTCGGTGTCGTGGACGACGAGGGTGTAGTCGCCGGGGGTGGCGGTGACGGTGAAGCTGTACGGCGAGACGGTGCAGCACTCGGCGGCCGTCGTGAACCCGTGGCGGACGACGCGGTCACCCTGCGTGAGCTCCCAGACGACGTTGGCCTCGAACGCCGAGGCGAGGCCGGTCACCTCGAACTGGGTCGCCACCTTCGCACCCTCGGCGGGTGAGGAGATGGAGACCAGGGCGAGCACGGAGTCGGCGCTGTCGCGCTGGACGGGGAGGGTGGTGTCCGTCGCAAGCGCGGCGCCCGGGGGGTCGCCGTCGACCTGGAAGACCACCGGGAGCTCGGTGCTCGTCGCGGCGTCGGCCGTCCAGACGAGCGCCTGCAGCTTGACCGGGAGCTCGGAGTCGTCGATGCCGTCCCCCAGACCCACCAGGTTGACCACGATGGCCTCCTCGTTGACGGAGGTGGTGACCTTCAACGCGCCGGAAGGATCGAACGCGGCGTACTCGGGGTCGAGCGGCTTCCCGATCAACGCCTCCTGCACGGCGATCTGCAGGTTGGTGCCCACAGCATCGGTGACGGTGTGGTCCTCCAGGAACAGTCGAGGGCCGCTGGCGGTCTGGCCGACGTAGTACACCGGCACCGCTACCGTCCGCCCGGGTTCGGGGGAAGCCTTCTGCGAGGCCGATGCCTGGGCGGCCGGAGTCCCCGCCGCGGGCGCGTCGTCCGCCTGACGGCCGAGCCACGCCGCCCCTCCGATGACCAGGACGGTGGCCATCGCGGCCGCCAGCGTGATCGGGACCCAGCGGGCCGCCGAGGGACGTGGTGTCCCGGCGCGGGAGCGGATCTCGTCCGGGCCGCCGGAGGGGTGTACGTCGGAGACCGCGTCGTTCAGCATCCGGTGCAGCTCGAGGTCGTCGTTCGGCGGCGTGCTCATGAGGTCTCCTCGACGAGGTCGGACAGGTGGGTGCGCAGGGCGGCTGCCCCACGAGAGGCGTGACTCTTCACGGCGCCCTGGCTGATGCCGAGAGTCTCGGCGATCTCGCGCTCGGAGAGGTCGAGGTAGTAGCGCAGGGCCAGCACCTCGCGTTGTCGGCGGGGGAGCCGGGCGAGGGCGTCGATCACCGCCCGGCGGCGTACGCCGTGCAGCAGCTCGTGGTCCGCGCCGGGCTCGTCAGGGGGCACCTCCGAGGGATACCGGGAGACGACCCCGAGGTGCCGGAGCGCCGACCGTGAACGGTTGACCACGGTCTGCCGCAGGTAGGCAGGAACGTTGGACAGGGCCTCGGGACCGTCCCGGCGCATCCGCTGGTAGACGGCCACGAACGAGTCCTGGACGACCTCCTCGGCCCGACCGGCGTTCCCGAGCAGCAGGACGGAGAGGCGCACCAGACGGATGTAGTGCTCGTCGTAGAGCTGCTCGAGGGTGGTCTCGGTTCCCGCGGGGGCACGGTCGTCGGCGATGGGCACCCCCTGAGGTGGTGGGCCGGTCAGCTCTGCGGACAGGACGTTGGTCACGTTAGTGGGACGCCGGGGTCGGTAGGTTGGTTTACACGCCGTACGACCCGATTCCCTGGGCGATCAGGCATGCTGTGCCCATGAGTGCGACGCACGGTGCCGAGGACTGCCTCTTCTGCAAGATCGTCTCGGGTCAGATCGAGGCCGACGTCATCCACGAGTCCCCGACGACCGTGGCCTTCCGTGACCTCAACCCGCAGGCGCCGACCCACGTCCTGGTGATCCCGCGCAGCCACTACGCGAACGCCGCGGACCTGGCCGCCGGCGAGCCGGAGACGGCCGCGCACCTCTTCGACGCGGCGCGGGCGATCGCCGAGAGCGAGGGCCTGGAGGAGGGCTACCGTCTCGTCTTCAACACCGGCGCGGCCGCGCACCAGACCGTCTTCCACGCCCACATGCACGTCCTCGGCCGGCGCGTCATGACCTGGCCGCCTGGATGAGCGCGCGAACCCGCCGAAGGAGTACGCCTGCCCTGGTGATCGCAACGGCCCTGGCCCTCCTGCTCTCCGCCTGCGGGACCAGCAAGGTCGACACCCCCGAGGCCAGCCAGTCGAAGCCTTCGCCGAGTGCCTCGACCACCGGTGGGGCCACCGACCGCGGCACGCACGCCGACGCCGCTGCCGCCCCGGTGCGCCACAAGCCGCTGCGCAAGGGGGAGCGGCGCGTCACCGTCCGGATGCCCGAGGACTACACGCCGTCAGCGCCGACCGGCGTCGGCACCGACGACTACCGCTGCTTCCTGCTCGATCCCGACGTCCCGAGCGACCAGTTCATCACCGGCTTCAACGTGCTGCCCGGCAACCCCGACGTCGTCCACCACGTGATCCTGTTCCGGGTCCCGGCGGACAAGGTCGCGGAGGCCGAGCAGAAGGATGCCGCCACCCCCGGACAGGGCTGGACCTGCTTCGGCAACTCCGGCATCAACGACGGCGCCGGCCTGGGGATCGACGACGCCCCCTGGCTCGGTGCCTGGGCGCCGGGTGGCAGCGAGCAGATCTACGGCAAGGGCTTCGGTGAGCGCCTCGACCGGGGGTCCCGCGTGGTCATGCAGGTCCACTACAACCTGCTGGCCGGCGCGGAGCCGGACCGCAGCGCCACCGAGCTCCGACTGGCGCCCGTCTCCGACAAGATCACGCCGCTCGAGACCAGGTTGCTCCCGGGGCCGGTCGAGCTCCCGTGCCGCCCCGAGCACAGTGACGGTCCTCTCTGTGATCGCGCCGCCGCCCTGGCCGACATCAAGAAGCGATTCGGTGCGGGGCCTGGTGCCACCGCCGACCTGCTGCACCTCCTGTGCGGCCCGATCAAGACCGGACCGGTCCAGTCGTGCACGCGCGCCATCGGGAAGCCGGAGACCGTGCGCGGCGTCGCGGGGCACATGCACCTCCTCGGGCGATCCATCAAGATCGAGGTCAACGCCGGCACCCCGCAGGCACGAACACTGCTCGACATCCCGGTCTGGGACTTCGACAACCAGGGGAGCCGTCCGATCGAGCCGGTGGCGCTGAAGCCCTTCGACACGGTCACGGTGACGTGCAGGCACACCCAGAAGCTGCGCGACCGGCTGCCGGCCTTCGAGGGGATCCCGGACAAGTACGTCGTGTGGGGCGAAGGCACCACCGACGAGATGTGCCTCGGCTACCTGCTGGTCACCCGCCCCTAGCTGGCCGCTGAGGTGAACCCGGGTGCGCCCTGTGTGGTGCTTGCGTAGCATTGACCTGCCAGCACCCCCGAACGAAGGGCCGCCCCACACCGGGGCATCCATGACTGAGACCAGCAAGGCCGACCCCGTCGGCACCGGCTCGCGACCCAACCCGGCCAAGGTCCCGGTGCACGAGACCCAGCACACCGTCGTGGTGCCCACCAGCATCAACATGGTCTCGCTGCTCGGTCCGGGTGACGAGCACCTGACCTCGATGGAGCGGGCGTTCGACGCGGACCTCCACGTCAGGGGCAACCAGATCACCCTGCGCGGGGAGCCGGCCGAGATCGCGCTGGCCGAGCGCATGCTCGACGAGCTGGTGACGATCATCCGCACCGGCCAGGGGATGACCACCGAGACGGTCGAGCGCGTGATCACGATGCTGCGCGCGGAGACGATTGAACGTCCTGCCGACGTGCTCTCGCTGAACATCCTGTCCAACCGGGGCCGCACCATCCGCCCGAAGACGCTGAACCAGAAGCGCTACGTCGACGCCATCGACAAGCACACCGTCGTCTTCGGCATCGGCCCGGCCGGCACCGGCAAGACCTACCTCGCGATGGCCAAGGCCGTGCAGGCGCTGCAGGCCAAGCAGGTCAACCGCATCATCTTGACCCGCCCGGCGGTCGAGGCCGGCGAGCGACTGGGCTTCCTGCCC
>JBKJON010000143.1:0-2605 GCA_046595715.1 Marmoricola sp. | reverse complement strand
GAACTCGTCGGTGTCGCAGAACATCACCACGTCGTAGAGCTGGAGGAGCGAACGGCCGAGGTTGCCGACCATCGCCATCCGGGTGCTGTTGAACCTGCCACCCCGGATCGGCGGGATGTGCAGAACGTCGCACGGCAGGTCGTCGGTCGAGCCGTCCTCGGAGTTGTCGTCGACCACGTAGAGGTTCTCGTCACCGAGCTGCTCGCCGTAGTACTTCACCCACAGCGGCAGCATCCGGGCCTCGTCGCGGCAGAACGTGATCGCGGCGATGCGCAGCGGTTCGCCGGGCGCCCGCTCCTGCGACGTGTTCTCGTCCTCGCGCTCCGGGTCGGTCGCACTCTCGGCGGACCGGCGCTTGAGGAACCCGCGTACACCACTCACGTCGTCTCCTCGTCGTCATCGGGGCTGCTGCCGCGTCCGCGGCGGCCCCGCTCTGCTTGCTGGTGCACGAGGAACGCCATGCCGTCCAGCGCCGCCTCGAGCTGCTGCTCGGCTGTCACCTTGCGCGTGTGGACACCCGCGACGGGCTGCGAGGCGAGCTCGTCCACGTCGCCGACGACCCGGAGGCCGAGGGCCTTCAGCTTCCTGACCTCGCCCTTGGAGACACGGCGTACCCAACGCTCGTCCATGCCCAGTGGGACCTTGTCGCGCCCGCGCTTGACCAGGCCACGCTTGGCGAGCGCGCCCTTGACGATCCACTCGTAGTCCTGGCGACTGAAGTCCTCCTCCGCCAGGCGCACGTTCAGCTCACGCAGGACCAGGGCGGACGCGGCGTCGATGCCGGGATTGCTGCGGACGTCGGTGTCACAGACACCGTCCGGGATGCCCGCCACCGCGGCGAACCGTTCCCAGAGCACGCCGGGGGGCGCGCCCTTCGGCGGCACCGTGATCAGGGTGAAGTGGTCGCGTCCGACGGCGCTCGACCAACGCTCGGCGATCTCGGAGATGCGCTGGTGCTTCCAGAACCAGCGCCCGGGCTTGTCTGTCGTGTCCTGGGTGCGGACCGACTCGAGGAACTCGTCCCAGGTGCGGACGCCCCGGTTCTGCATCGACTCGGTCCACATCGACGGCAGGGATCGCGCCAGGTCCCGGGCGGTCAGGACCACCTGCAGGTCGGCACCGGCGAAGGCTTTCCGGATGATGTCGATCTTGACCTTCTGGCGCGGCGCCAGGAACTCCATCGAGATGATGGCCGTTCCCGGCCACCGGTCGACGATGTCGACCAGGCGCTGCCAGGGACCGTCGGCGCTGATGGGCTCCTGGCCCGGGCCACCACACTCGCTCAGCTCACGGACGGCCAGCACCTGCTGGCGCCAGCGGTCACCGGCGAAGACGATGTCGTTGTCGACGAGCTGCTGACGGTTGGCGTCCAGCACGTTCTGGATGAAGCTGGTTCCGGACTTCATCGCTCCGATGTGGAGCACCACCCGCTTCGCCACAACCGGAGCATAGGGCAGCGGTGCGACTCAGGTCAGGAGCCCCCGCCGCCGGCCTTGCGTCGGTGCATCTTGGGACCGGTCCCGCCCGACACCTCGGAGCCGTGCGCCTTCTCCTTGGTGGGACCGTCCTGGGGCACGCCACGGTCGTTGCCCTGCTTGCGGTCGAGGGCCTCACGCATCTTGGCCTTCAGGTCCTCGTTGCCGTTCGACTCAGCCATGGTTCCTCCTGCGATTGCCGTCACGGACGTTGCCTACCCTCGCACGGCCCACCTACGGGGTCGAGCCGTTTTGCACACCGTCAGGCTCCCACGTGACGGGAACGGCGTGCGGAGCGGCATGGCCGATCACCCGCCGCTCGCCCCCGGGCCACGTGGTGAGCACGACGAGGAACTCACGCCGCCCCTCCGGGAAGCGCTTGCGCGGCTCGAAGCGGAGGTGAGCCAGACCCGCGCCTGCGGTGGCCCCGGCCCCGAGCGACTCGAGGTGCGTGACGACACGTTCCTGCTCCGTGGCCGGGAGGTACTGCCACATCACGCTGTGCCACAGCACCGTCGTGGTTCCGTCGACCAGCTCGATCCCCTCCACGAAGTCGCCGGCACCCTGGCGGCGTACGACGGGGGGAGTGCGCTGGGCGACGACCAGGGCCCCGCGCAGGCGCTCGAGGCGGTGGAGCTGGTCGGGCCAGACGTAAGCCGTGAGGGCGAGCCGCCCCTGGGTGGTGGCGGCGTCCAGCGGCATCAGGTCGCACCCCACACGCTCCACGATGCGCAGCTCCGGCCACGCGGCGAGCGACTCCCCTCGCCAGGCCGGGTCGAGTCGAACCGGTGAGTGCGGGTCGCCGAACGTGGTGCCGGTGTCGTCGACGTGGCAGAACCGGTCAGCGAGCAGGTTGAGCCCGCCGGACGAGCCGATCTCGAACAGCCGCACCGGCCGCCGCTCGTCCTCCGAGAGGTGCAGCAGGCCGCCCATCAGCGCGGCCGCCCGGCCCACCTCGTTGGTCTGGGGCGCCCGGTCGAGCCACTCGCGGACGGCCTCGGGCTCGCGCTCCAGCAGGGCCAGGAACGTCGCGGCGCCAAGGCCGGGCCCCAGGTGCCCCCCACGCTCGGGTAGTAGGCCGCCAGCTCTGCGGCCCTGCGCTCGAGCACGAGGCGGTGCACACTGCCGAG
>JBKJON010000415.1:0-5417 GCA_046595715.1 Marmoricola sp. | reverse complement strand
TGAGCCAGGCGCAGGGCGTCGCTCGTGGAGACGATGCCGACGGTTTCGCCGTTGGGTCCAACGAGCCGGACTTCCGGTACCCGGATCCGATCGTTGATTCGCAGCTCGGTGCTGATGGGTCCTCCTGTGGTGGTCTTCATGGCTGACCTCAGGAGTCGTCTCCCGCAGCGCATCTCTGCCCTGACATGGAAGAAGGCTCCCGGCGCGACGCGCGGGAGCCTCAAGTCGTCGAGCAGGTGAGGCTGCACGCCTCACACCACTCGTTGACCAGACCCGACGACCTGATGGAGCGACGGTCGGTGCGGGTGGGAGAAGGCCTCCACTTGTCGGACCAGCCCTACCCTCGCGGGCATGACTGATCGGTCGAGCACAAGGTTACAAGGCATCGCGCCTCATTGCACATCAGCCCGCCGGCCCAGCCCCGGCCTGAGCCCAGCCCCAGCCCCAGCCCCGGCCCCGGCCATCCTCGACCGCGACCAGCCGGTGACCGGCGGCCAGGGCAGCGAGCTCCTCCCCCTCGACGACGAACAGCACCGGCCCCGCCACGTCGAGCAGCAGGGCGGAGGCACCGTCCTGGAGGGCGGCCTGCGCGGCCTGTCGCAGGGTCACCGGGACGGGTCTCGCCGCGCCCCCCGCTCGTGACCCCGACCAGCTGGCGAGGCTGGCGCTGCCGGTGAAGGCGAGCAGCGCCGTACGTCCGTCGCGACCGGCCATGAGGACCGCGGCCATGTCGCTGGTCTTGTCGTGCGCGAGCCCCTGGTCGTCGTGCTCCACCTCCCCGAGCACCGCGATGACGGGTACGAGGACCCGTGAGTCCTGCAGCACGGCCAGTGCCTCGGTGTGCTGTCGGCCCTCCGGCGCCGCGTCGTAGGCCGCCAGCGCAGCCGTCACGACAGGGGCGACACCGCCGTCGTCGCCAGCGAAACCTGGATCGGGGATCGAGCGCACCCAGGCGATCCTTCCAGACCGGGTTCGGTCCACCTACGTAGGCTGGGTGCATGCCCCTGGCAGCGAACCTCACCGTGGACTCCACCACCTGGGCTGCCCTCGCCCTGGTGCTGACCGTCCTCGGTGCAGCCTGGAGCTGGATCGCCTGGCGTCGACGAGGGCTGGCCGCCGGCCTCCGCGCGCTCGCCTGGACCCTGGTCCCGGTCGCCGCCTGGCTCACCGGCACCCTCAAGCTGGCCGCCAACATCCTCAACGACGTCATTGACTGGGCGGCGCGGCTGGTGTTCTCCCCCACCGTGTGGCTCGGGATCATCGTGGCCGGCGTCGCAGTCGCCCTGTGGGTCGTCTCCGGCGCCATGCTCTCCCGCGGGATCGGCACCCGGGGCGAGATGCGGGCTCCGAATCAGCGCAGGCGAGCCTCTCGGAAGCCGGCCACCGAGAAGTCTGAGCCCGAGAAGTCGGCGCCCGAGAAGTCGGCGCCCGGGAAGTCGACCCCCAAGAAGTCGACCAGGCGCAAGGCCGGCGACGACGACCTCGACAACATGGACGACATCGAGGCCATACTCAAGCGCCACGGGATCTAGGCTCCCGGTGTGACCTACGCGCCCGCCAGCAGCGACGCCGCACGGCACCACCTCGCCCGCCGGTTGAACCACGCGATCGCCGGTCTCGAGGATCCCGCGACCCCGATGGTGGTCGTCGACCTCGACGCCTTCGACGCCAACGCCGCGGACCTCGTCCGGCGCGCGGCGGGCAAGCCCGTCCGGGTCGCCTCAAAGTCGCTCCGCATCCCGGCGCTGCTGCAACGGGCGCTGGCCCGGCCGGGGTTCTCCGGCGTGCTCGGCTACTCGCTCCGCGAGGCACTGTGGCTGGTCGAGCAGGACCTGAGCCGCGACGTCCTGATGGGCTACCCGACGGTCGACCGCGGGGCTCTGCGCCGGCTGCTGGCCGACCGGTCGGCACGCTCCCGGATCACGCTGATGGTGGACGACGTGGCTCACCTCTCCCTGGTGGAGTCCTGCGGTGACCCGAGGGGCGTCCGGGTGGCGATCGACATCGACGCCGGGCTGCGGCTGGGCCGGTCCCACGTCGGCCCCAAACGCTCGCCCCTGCACGACTCGAGCGAGGTCATCGACCTCGCCCGCGAGGTGGTCGAGCGTGGCTTCTCCCTGGTCGGGGTGATGACCTACGAGGGCCAGGTGGCCGGCGTACCCGACGACGTCCCGAACCAGCGGGCCCGTTCGCTCGTCGTGCGCAAGCTGAAGTCGGCCTCCGTCGCCCAGCTCGAGGAACGCCGCCGCGAGATCGCCCGCGACCTGCGCCCGCTGGTCGAGCTCGAGTTCTGGAACGCCGGCGGCTCCGGCAGCGTCGAGACCACCGTCGCGGATCCCGCGGTCACCGAGGTCGCCGCGGGATCCGGGCTCCTGGTCCCCGGGCTCTTCGACCACTACGAGAGCTTCGAGCCCCACCCGGCAGCCTTCTTCGGCGTCCCGGTCGTACGCCGGCCGGGCGGCGGCCTGGCCACGGTCGCGGGAGGAGGCTTCGTCGCGAGCGGGCCGACCGGCAAGGACCGCTCGCCGATCCCGTGGGCACCGCCCGAGCTGCACCTCGTTCCCCTCGAGGGCGCAGGCGAGGTGCAGACCCCCCTCGGCGGATCGGGTGCGCAGATGCTGCAGATCGGCGACTGGGTCTGGTTCCGGCACGCCAAGTCCGGTGAGCTCGCCGAGCACACCCACCTGGTGCACCTGCTGGCCGGCGAGGCGATCGTCGAGACGGTGCCGTCCTACCGCGGGCTCGGTCTGGCCTGGTGAGCAGCACCCCGGGGTCCCTCCTCCGGCTGGCCCTGGACCGCCCTGCGACGCTCGGCGGTGGTCGACTGGTCTGCGTCGACGGCCCGGCCGGTTCTGGGAAGACGACCCTGGCCGCCGGGATCGGCGAGCTCTCCGGCGGGGTCGTGGTGCACATGGACGACCTCTACCCGGGCTGGTCGGGGCTCGCCGAGGTCGAGGTCCAGCTCGGTGGGTTGCTGCTGCCGCTGGCGGAGCACAGGGCCGGCTCCTACCGCCGCTACGACTGGCTGGCCGGGCGGTTGGCCGAGACGGTCACGGTCGAGCCCACTCCCCTGCTGGTGGTCGAGGGGGTCGGGTCGGGCGCCGCACGGTTCGCCGACCTGACCACGCTGCTGGTCTGGGTCGAGGCGCCGTACGACCTGAGGATGACGCGGGCACTGGACCGTGACGGCGCCGGCTTCGCCCCCCACTGGGAGCAGTGGGCCCGTGACGAGAGGGCGCTCTTCGACCGGGAGCAGACGCGCGAGCGGGCCGACGTGCACGTCGACGGGACCCTCCGCTAGCTGATCAGCCGAGCCGGAAGCCGGTCCAGCGCAGGTGGGTGTGGAAACCGACGCGCTCGTAGAGGCCGAGGGCTCCGGTGGGGTTCGCCGAGTCCACGTCAAGGGCAGCCCGGTCGAAGCCGTCCTCCCGACAGCGTTCCAGAGTGATCTGGAGCAGCGCTCCCGCGAGCCCGTGACGGCGATGCTCCTCGAGGGTGCCGACCTTGGCCACGTAGGCCTCGCGCACCCCGGTGGCCTCGGTGACGGCGTCGTACTCGGCGATGTGGACGTAGGACGCGATGGTGTCCTCCGGGCCGCGCGCGACCAGGCTGAGCGCCGGGCGGTGGTTGCGGCTCCCGGCCACCCACTGGTGCCACATCTCCTCGTTCCACGGTGTGAACCCGGGATGCGAGGGAAAGGCGCGGTTGTGGACGTCGCGCAGCTCGTCGTGGCCCGCGGCCTCCCAGGTGTGCAGCGTGTAGCCGGAGGGAAGGACCGGCGGTGCGGCACCCTCCCCGGTCAGGTCGGCCCTCATCGCGAAGGACCAGCGGTCCGGGAGCATCCCCGAACGGCCGAGGACCGAGGCCACGTCGGTGTTGTCCGTCAGGGCCTCGGCGGTGACCACCGCCCGTAGGTCCGCGCCACGCTCGCGCACGTAGTTGCGGGCACGTTCCACCATGAGGGGCAGGACGCGGGAGCCGATCCCCTGCCGCCGGTGCTCGGGGTGGACCGTCCCGTCGAGCGCGACGCTCACGGACCCGTCGGCGGGGGCGCGAGGCAGCAACCGGGAGTGCGCGACGACCACACCGTCCTGCTCGACGAGGATCCAGTCCCGTGCCGGATCGATCATCGGGTTGGCAAGATCCTCGAGCACGTCGTCGAGGTTGTAGTGCTCCCCCGTGCCGTCGACGACCTCCGCCGCCGCCAGCAGCTCGTTGAGCGCCGAGGCATCCGCGAGTGTGACAGGCCGTATGAGGAGTTCGCCCACGCCTCGAAGCGTAGGCCCTTCAGTCCTGCGGCGTGTGGGCCGCGATGGTGGCCCGGATCTCGCGGACGGCCCGACGGGCACGCTCGCCGTCGGAACCCTGCACGCCGATCAGCGAGACCGTGGTGCCGTCCGAGAGGTCGAGCGTCCCCCAGGGCGCGCCTCGACGCAGCGAGATCCCGATGACCTGCGACCACTCGTAGGCCCGTGTGCGGTAGCCGTTCACGACCGTGAGGGTCTCCAGGGTGGCGGTCACCCGTGACCGTGACAGCGCGTTCCACGTCCCGAAGAGGAGCAACAGCATGAACACCAGCGTCCCGCGCTGGAACAGCGTGAACTGTGCCCGGGTGTCGGCGCCGATGGCGATCCAGACGACTCCGAACAGGACCAGGAGCATCGAGCCCAGGACCCAGACGGCGAGACGGACGCCCAGCGGCCGCCAGGTGTGCGGAAGGTCGGGCGCGGGGGTGCGCACCCGCTCAGAGTCGGCAGGCATGGATGTCGGTGAGCAGGATGGCCCGGGCACCGATCTCGTAGAGGTCGTCCATCAGCTGCTGGGAGCCGTCCCGGGGCACCATCGCGCGCACCGCGACCCAGCCCTCACGATGCAACGGGGACATCGTCGGGCCCTCGAGTCCCGGGGTCAGCGCGACGCCCTCCTCGACCGCGGACTCGGGGATGTCGTAGTCCATCATCACGTAGGTGCGGGCCACGAGCACCCCGTCGAGGCGGCGCTTGAAGATCTCGAAACCATGCGGCTCCGGACCACCCGCGCGGGTGATGAGCACGGCCTCCGACTCCAGGATCACCTCCCCGACGATCTCGAGCCCGGCGGCCTTCATCGTGCTTCCGGTCTCCACGACGTCGGCGATCACGTCGGGGACGCCGAGCTGGATGCTGGTCTCCACGGCACCGTCGAGGCGGATCACCTCGGCGTCGATGCCACGCTCCTCGAGGTGTCGGCGCACCACACCGACGTACGACGTGGCGATGCGCTTGCCGGCCAGGTCGTCCAGCGAGGTGAGCGTGCCGGGACGCGCCGCGAACCGGAACCGCGAGCGACCGAAACCGAGCTGGCGGGCCTCCTCGGCCTTGGAGTCGGAGTCGAGCAGCAGGTCGCGGCCGGTGATGCCCACGTCGAGGGTGCCCTCG
>JBKJON010000383.1:0-4562 GCA_046595715.1 Marmoricola sp. | reverse complement strand
GCGTGCCCGGCCCGGGTGGTCCCTGTTCGGAGATCCTGTTCGACCGCGGTGATCGCTTCGGTCCCGATGGCGAGTTCGCGACGACGACACGCCTGGTGATGCCGGAGAAGCTCGAGGACCGCTACCTCGAGATCTGGAACCTCGTCTTCATGCAGGACGAGCTCAGTGCCGTGCGGAGCAAGTCCGACTTCGACATCTCGGGCAAGCTGCCCAAGCAGAATATCGACACCGGGATGGGGCTCGAGCGGGTCGCGTTCCTGCTTCAGGACAAGCCCAACATGTACGAGATCGACGTGATGTTCCCGGTCATCACGAAGGCCGAGGAGCTCACCGGCCGACGCTATGGCGCGACTCCCGACGACGACGTGCGGTTCCGCGTGGTGGCCGACCACGTCCGCAGCTCGATGATGCTGATCGGTGACGGTGTCACCCCCGGCAACGAGGGACGTGGCTACGTGCTGCGTCGACTGCTGCGCCGAGCGGTCCGCTCGATGCGGCTGCTCGGCACCGAGGACAAGGTCCTCCCCGAGCTGATGCCGGTCAGCCGCGACAAGATGGCCGAGACCTACACCGAGCTGACCCGCGACTGGGAGCGGATCTCGACGATCGCCTTCGCCGAGGAGGACGCGTTCCGCTCGACGCTGCGTTCGGGCACCACGATCTTCGACACGGCGGCGGCCGACCTGAAGAGGTCGGGATCCAGCACGCTCCCGGGCGACCGGGCGTTCGCCCTGCACGACACCTACGGCTTCCCGATCGACCTGACCCTCGAGATGGCCTCCGAGCAGGGCCTGTCCGTCGACGAGGAGGGCTTCCGTCGGCTCATGGGCGAGCAGCGCCAGCGGGCCAAGGACGACGCGAAGTCGAAGAAGGGGCAGCACCGCGACGCGACTGCCTACCGCTCCGTCGCCGACTCGCTCGGTGCTCCCGTCACGTTCACCGGCTACGAGGGCGTCGTCGGCGAGGGCTCGGTGCGCGGCATCGTCACGCCGGACGGCGCGGTCACCTCGGCCGGGGCGGGTGAGGAGATCGAGCTGGTCCTCGACCGCACCCCGTTCTACGCCGAAGGCGGTGGCCAGCTGGCTGACCAGGGCGTGATCGAGCTCGACAACGGTGCCCGGCTGCAGGTCGTCGACGTGCAGTCGCCGATCACCGGCCTGATCGTCCACCAGGCGAAGGTGCTCTCCGGCGAGGTGAACCTGGGCGCCCAGGCACAGGCCCTGGTCGACGTGGAGCGACGTCGGTCGATCTCGCGCGCCCACACTGCGACCCACATGGTGCACAAGGCGTTCCGCGAGGCGCTCGGCGAGACGGCGACCCAGGCCGGCTCGGAGAACGCGCCGGGTCGCTTCCGGTTCGACTTCTCCGCGACCGGCTCGGTCCCCGAGTCGGTGATGAACGAGGTCGAGGCGCGGGTCAACGAGGTCATCCTCGACGACCTCGCTGTGGAGGCCGAGGTGATGAGCCAGTCCGACGCGGTCAGGTCGGGCGCCATGGCGCTGTTCGGCGAGAAGTACGGCGACAAGGTGCGCGTGGTCTCCGTCGGTGACTGGGCACGCGAGCTGTGCGGAGGCACGCACGCCGGCAGCTCCGGCAAGCTCGGCGTGATCAAGCTGCTGGGGGAGTCCTCGATCGGCTCCGGCGTACGACGTGTCGAGGCGCTGGTCGGCAGCGACGCCTACAAGTTCCTGGCCCGCGAGCACGTCCTGGTGGCGCAGCTCTCCGAGACCCTCAAGGTGCGGCCCGAGCAGCTGCCCGAGCGCGTCAGCGACATCGTCGAGAAGCTGCGGGCCGCCGAGAAGGAGATCGAGAAGGTGCGCCTCCAGCAGCTCCTCGCGGCGGGCGGCGACCTGGCGGCCAACGCCGAGGACCTGTCCGGTGTCTCCTTCGTGGGTCACCAGGCTCCCGGAGCCGGTGGCGGTGACGTGCGCACGCTCGCGCTGGACATCCGCAACCGCATGCCCGCGGACCGTCCCGGTGTCACCGCCGTGATCGGCTCCGCGTCGGGCAAGGCCTCGGCCGTGGTGGCCGTGAACGACGCCGGCCGGGCGGTGGGGATCTCCGCGAGCACGCTGGTGCGTGCGGCGTCCGCGGTGCTCGGCGGCAAGGGCGGCGGCAAGGACGACGTGGCCCAGGGCGGCGGCTCCGACCCGGGCAAGGCCTCGGCCGCCCTCGCCGCCATCCGGCAGGCGCTGGCCGCCGGCCAGGCCGGTCGCTGACCCCTGATGGCTGACGAGCTCTTCGGCGTTCGCCTCGGCATCGACCCTGGTGAGGCCCGCATCGGGGTCGCGAGCAGCGATCCCTCCGGCATCCTGGCCACGCCCGTGGAGACCGTCGCGCGTGCCGAGGGCGATCTGGACCGGCTGAGTGCGCTCCTGGAGGAGCTCGGAGTTGTCCGGATCTACGTCGGGCTTCCGCGCTCGATGTCCGGGGGGGAGGGACCCTCGGCCGGTAAGGTTCGAGCGTTCGCGCGCGAGCTGTCCACCCGGGTCCAGCCGGTCCCGGTCAGGTTGTGCGACGAGCGCCTGAGCACCGTGACCGCCGAAGGGCAGCTGCGGGCGCAGGGACGCAAGGGCAGGAAACGCCGTGCCGTGGTCGACCAGGCCGCGGCCGTCGTGATCTTGCAGGGAGCCCTCGAGCGGGAACAGCGGACAGGCACCTTCGCCGGTGAGCTGGTGCCGCCCGGGGACACGAGCAGCTAGGACTGATGCGTTGAGCCAGCACGGTGATGGCCCGGGTGACGACCCGCAGGAGCCACTGCTCGACGACCGCTACGACGACGACGCCTTCGACGACCGCTACGAGGACGAGCCCATCCTCGGGGAGCCCCTGGCCGAACCCGCCCCCCGACGACGTCGTGGCCGCGGCTGCCTGCCCGTCCTGATCGTGCTCGCCATCCTCCTGGGCGGTGCCTGGCTCGGTGGCCGCTGGGCCTACGACGAGCTCAGCGCCCGCTTCGCCCCCGCGCCCGACTTCGCCGGACCCGGAACCGGGACGGTGCTCTACGAGGTCCGGGCCGGCGCCTCCTCGACCGACATCGCCCGCGAGCTCAAGAAGGCGGGGGTGGTCAAGAGCGTCGATGCCTTCAGCGAGGCCGCGCGGCAGGACGAGAAGTCCCGCAGCATCCAGGTGGGCTACTACGAGCTCAAGAAGGAGATGAGGGCCAGCCAGGCGCTGGGGGTGCTGGTGGACTCGGCCAACCTGCTGCAGAGCCTGGTCGTGGTGCCCGAGGGGGCGCGCGTCGACCAGATCGCGGCCACCATCGTGGCCAAGACCGACATCACCAAGAAGGCCGTCACGGCTGCGCTGCGCAACTCCAAGGCCATCGGGCTCCCGGCCGAGGCCAAGGGCAACCCGGAGGGCTACCTGTTCCCCGCGACCTACAGCGTCCCCCCGAAGCAGACGGCCGTCGGGCTGATCCGGCAGATGGTGGCCAAGACCGTCGCGGTGGAGAAGTCCCTCGACATCGCCACTGCCGCCAAGCGGGTGAACCTCACCCCGGAGCAGGTCCTGACCGTCGCGAGCATCCTGGAGTACGAAGCCAACCGGTCCGAGGACTACCCGAAGGTCGCGCGGGTGCTCTACAACCGGCTCGACAAGGGCATGCTGCTCCAGCTGGACTCCACGGTGTCCTACATCACCAAGCGCAAGGGTGACGTGTTCACGACCTCGGAGGAGCGGGCGAGCACCTCGCCGTACAACACCTACCGGAGAGCCGGACTGCCTCCCGGTCCGATCGGATCGCCCGGCGAGGAGACCATCAAGGCCGCGCTGACGCCGGCGAAGGGCACCTGGCTGTTCTTCGTGCCCGACTACGAGAACAAGACCACCGTCTTCTCCACCACCCTGGCGGACCACAACAAAGCCGTGGCCAGGCTGCAGGAGTACTGCCGGAACAACGACAAGGAGTGCTGAGGCGCATGCGCTGCGCCGTCCTCGGTTCGCCGATCGAGCACTCGCTGTCGCCGGCGCTGCACCGGGCGGCCTACGAGCACCTCGGCCTGGGGTGGACCTACGACGCGGTGACGGTCGACGAGTCCGGCCTCGAGGAGTTCCTGGGCGGCCTGGACGACAGCTGGCGGGGCCTGTCGCTGACGATGCCGCTCAAGCGCACGGTGATCCCGCTCGTCGACACCCTCGACCGGTGGTCACAGCTCTCCGGGGTCGTCAACACCGTCGTCCTCGATCCCGGCCGGCGGCTGGGCTTCAACACCGACCTCCCCGCCGCCATGGCGGCGCTGAAGGAACGGGTCGACGGGACGCCACGCTCGGCAGCGGTCATCGGGGGTGGCGCCACCGCGACGTCGGTGCTGCTGGCTCTGGTCGAGCAGGGGTGTACGACGGCCCGGGTGCTCGTCCGCGACCCGGCTCGCGCCGCCGAGACCGTGGCCGCCGTGACGGCCCATCCGAGCAGGCCCGAGGTCACGGTGAGCCCCCTCGCCGACGCCGGGACGCTCGAGGTCGACGTCGTGGTCTCGACGGTTCCGGCGCAGGCCCAGACCCCTGAGCTGCTGGCTGCGTGCGCGGGGGTGCCCGCGGTCTTCGAGGTGGTCTACGACCCC
>JBKJON010000237.1:0-6146 GCA_046595715.1 Marmoricola sp. | reverse complement strand
CCGAACACCTGCGCAAGGTCTACGGGACGGGCGACGCCCAGGTCGTTGCCCTCGACGACGTCACCGTGGAGTTCGGCCGTGGCCGGCTCACCGCGATCATGGGCCCGTCCGGCTCCGGGAAGTCCACGCTGATGCACTGCATGGCTGCCCTGGACGCACCGACATCGGGCCGGGTCGACATCGATGGTGTCGACATCGATGGGCTCAAGGACAAGGCGTTGACCATGCTGCGGCGCGACCGCCTCGGCTTCGTCTTCCAGGCCTACAACCTGGTGCCGACGCTCTCGGCTCGGGAGAACATCACCCTGCCGGTCGACATCGCGGGCGTGAGGCTCGACGTCGCGTGGTTCGACACGGTGGTGGACACCCTGGGAATCCGGGACCGCCTGACCCACCGGCCGGACGAGCTCTCCGGCGGACAGCAGCAGCGCGTCGCCTGCGCGCGTGCCCTGGTACGCCGGCCGGCGATCGTCTTCGCCGACGAACCCACCGGCAACCTGGACTCCCGGGCCAGCGCCGAGATCCTGGCGTTCTTGCGCCGTTCGGTCGACGAGTTCGGCCAGAGCATCGTGATGGTGACCCACGACCCGGTCGCGGCGTCGTACGCCGACCGGGTGCTGTTCCTTGTCGACGGCCGCATCGTCGATGAGATCCTGGACCCGACGACCACGTCGGTCCTCGAGCGGATGAAGAGCTTCGAGCTCACCGGTCGGGACTCCTGAGGTGGTGCACGTCACCCTTCGGGGCCTGCAGGGCCATGTCGTCCGGCTGCTCCTCACCGCTTTTGCCGTGATGCTGGGCGTCTCCTTCGTCACAGGCACCTTCGTGCTCCGCGACAGCATCGACAACACCCTCGGTGGGCTGGTCGCCCAGTCGTCCAAGGGGCTCGACGTGTCGGTCCGCGGGGCTGGGACCGAGGCGGTGTCCCCGGTCTCCGTCGAGGGGTCCACCGTCAGGCCCGGGGTGCCGCTGGCCCTCGTCGACACGGTCGCCGCCGTGCCCGGGGTTGCGCGCGTGCTGCCGAACCTGCAGGGCACTGCCCTGCTGGCCGGTAGCGACGGCCTCGCAGTCCGCAACGGTGGCGCACCGTCGCTCGGCTTCGCCTTCTATCCCAGCGACCCGGGGTTCACACTGGTCTCCGGCCGCGGACCCACCGGCCCCGGCGAGGTGGCGGTGGAGAGCAGCACCCTTGACCGGGCCCACCTGAAGGTGGGGGACCGAACCCGCGCCGTCATCGGCGACCAGGCCAGACAGGTCACCATCACCGGTGAGGTGCACTTCGGGTCCCTCTTCGGGGCCACGGCCGTGTTGGTCGATGAGGCCACGGCGACGCGCGCCTTTGCTCCAGATGGCACGGTGACCTCGCTCTCCGTCACCGCGGAGCAGGGGGTCAGCCAGGACACACTGCGCGCGGCCGTCGCGGGAGCCCTGCCCTCGAACCTCGAGGCGGTCACCGGGGTGACCGTGCAGAGCGAGACCGAGACCTCGGTGCAGCAGGGGCTCGAGTTCTTCACGACCTTCCTGCTGGTCTTCGCCGGCGTCGCCCTGTTCGTCGGCTCGTTCATCATCGTCAACACGTTCTCCATGCTCGTGGGCCAACGCGCCCGCGAGCTCGCCCTGCTCCGGGCCATCGGAGCGACCAGGACCCAGGTGATCCGGACGGTGCTCGGCGAGGCGGTCGTCATCGGCGTCGTGGGTTCGCTCCTCGGCATCGCTCTCGGGCTGCTGATCGCCGCCGGCGCCCAGGCCGCCATCCGGACCTTTCTGAGCACCGACCTCGGGTCCGACCTGCCCGTCCACCCGACCACCGTCGTGCTGAGCGTCCTGGTGGGGGTTGTGGTCACCGTCGTGTCGGCCGTGCTGCCAGCCCGACGTGCCTCGCGCGTCGCCCCGGTCGCTGCCATGCGGGGGGACGTCGGCGCGGTCAGGGGAGGCCTCGGCAGGCGTGGCCTGGTCGGCTTCGCGCTGCTGCTCTCGGGCGCGCTCGTCCTTGGAGCGGCGGTCACGCGCGCGGAGGTCTCCTGGACGTTGGCGGCTCTCGGAGCCGTGGCGGCCGTGCTCGGCATGTTGGTCGCGGCGCCATTGGCGACGCGTCCGGTCGTACGCCTCGTCGCGTGGCCCTTCGTCGCCCTTCTCGGAGCCGTCGGAAGGCTCGCCCGTGAGAACGCGTTGAGAGTCCCCAGGCGTACGGCGACCACGGCGAGCGCCCTGATGATCGGGCTGGCCCTGATCTCCGGCATCTCGGTGCTGGCGCAGAGCGTCAAGGCCAGCGTGAACACCGCCGTGGCCGACGAGCTGACCTCGGACTACGTGCTCAACAGCGGCAACGTCGCCCCGGTGCCGGCCCCCGTGGCCGACGCGGCCCGGGCACTGCCCGGCGTGCGCACGGTGGCAGCCGTGAGCTTCGTGAACATGCGGATCGTGGGGTGGCAGACAGCTGCCGCCGTGGGCACCGCCGCCGACGTCACGGACAACTTCGTGGTGAGGATGACGGACGGCCGGTTCTCGGCGCTCGGTCGTCACACCGTGCTGGTCGACCAGACCACCGCCAGTGACCGCGGGTGGAAGGTCGGGGACACCCTGTCAGGAACGGTCGGCACCCTGAGCGGTGAGCTTCTTGTCGTGGGAGGCATCTACCAGGACAGCCAAGCGCTCGGCACGCACCTGGTCGTCGACCGTTCCCTGTACGCCGCCGCCCTGCCCACCAACCAGCAGGCCGACTCACGCCTGTTCGTGCGGGCGGTGCCCGGGGCAGACCTGCAGAATCTCCGTGCCGGGCTGACCGACCTCGTCCGGCCCTACCTGATCGTCTCGGTCCAGGACGGCGGGGAGTTCGCCGACGCTCAAGGCGCCTCGATCGACACGTTGATCAACCTGCTCTACGTCCTTCTGCTCTTCAGCGTCATCGTCGCCGTCCTGGGAATCATCAACACCCTGGCTCTGTCGGTCTTCGAGCTGACCCGTGAGATCGGGCTGCTCCGGGCGATCGGGCTCCGGCGCCGGCAGCTGATCTCCATGATCACCATCGAGGCCGTGACCACCGCCGTGTTCGGTGCCGTGCTCGGCGTCGTGCTCGGGCTCGGACTGGGCGTGGCGCTCCAGCGGGGCCTCGTCTCCCAAGGACTGACCAGCCTTGCCGTTCCCTGGACCCTCATCCTCGGGATGCTGCTGGCCTCGGGGGTGGTCGGGGTGCTCGCAGCAGGCATACCCGCTGTGCGAGCTGCGCGCCTGAACATCCTCCAGGCCATCGTCAGCTCCTAGCTCGGCCCACCGGTAGAGCGCACGCGCTGCCGCGACACACACGGAGGCCCACGAACCGTGGGCCTGGAAGAGGTGATTCCCATGGCCACAACGTTGCGCTGGGCAGTCGTTGCAGTGCTCGCGGTCCACGGGCTCATCCATCTTCTCGGCGCCGCCAAGGGGTTCGGGTTGGCTGACGTGCCACAGCTCAGCACACCGATCGGCGTCGTGGCCGGGGCACTCTGGCTGCTCGCCGCTGCCTTCGTCATCACCGCCGCAGTGTTCCTTGCCGTCGGGATGTCAGAGTGGTGGTGGACCATCGCCCTCGGCGCTGCAGCGGTCTCACAGATCGCCATTGCGAGCTCCTGGCACGATGCGCGGGCCGGGAGCATCGTGAACCTCGTCCTGGTCCTGCTGGCCGGTCACGCTTTCGCGGCCGAGGGACCAACCAGCTTCCACGCCCTGTACCGGGGACGTGTCTCTCAGGCCCTCGCCGACGTCGATACCTCTCCCGCTGTCCTGGACGAAACGGATCTCACGCACCTGCCGGCGCCTCTGGCCGACTACATCCGAGCATCCGGTGCCATCGGGCAGCCCCGGGTGGTGAGCTTTCGCGCCGACTTCCACGGCCGCATCCGCAGTGGCCCGGACGCCGCGTGGATGCCGTTCACCGGACAGCAGGTCAACACCTACGTACCACGACCGCAGAGGATCTTCCTGATGGACGCCACCAAGGCGGGGCTCCCCGTCACCGTCCTGCACGTGTTCCAAGACGCCACGGCCACGATGCGCGTGAAGCTGCTCTCCCTGTTCACCGTCGTCGACGCGTCCGGTCCCGAGATGGATCGCGGGGAGACCGTCACCGTGTTCAACGACCTCGTCGTGATGGCTCCGGGGGCGATCGTGGGCGCCCACGTGACGTGGACGGCGATCGACCCCCTGCACGTGCGCGGCGAGTTCACCAACGGTGACCAGAGCGTCTCAGCCGTCTTGACCTTCGACGCCGGGCACGACCTGGTCGACTTCGTCTCCGACGACCGATCGGCCGCATCAGCAGACGGGAAGACCTTCACCCGGCAGCGCTGGTCAACCCCGCTCGCAGGGCACCGTGTCACCCCAGACGGGCACCGGATCCTCACCTCCGGTGAGGGGGTGTGGCACGCAGAAGTTCCTGGAGGGTCGTTCACCTATCTCGAGTTCCGTCTCGGCGCCATCACCTACAACGAGGGCACCCGTGAGACGACGACAGCCGGCCCCCGGCCCCGTCGGGCGATCAACCCCTTCGTCCCTTAGCAACGCGTTGTCGGGCTCATGTCCAGGGTCCCGGTCAGAGGGGACGTTCGGCCCTCGTGTGTCGTCACGGGGGCTCCTAGCGTGGAGGAAGGACAGGGACCTGTTCCGTCGAGTGAGGAAGTGGATGAGATGAGACGACTACTGGTGCTGGGTGCTGGCACGGCCGGAACGATCATCGTGAACAAGCTGCGGCGGCGACTCCCTCGGAGCGAGTGGGAGATCACGGTGGTGGACCGCGACGACGTGCATCCCTACCAGCCGGGCTACCTGCTTCTTCCTTTCGGGACGTACTCCGCTGACCAGCTGACCCGCTCACGCCGCGCCCAGCTGCCGAAGGGTGTCGACTTCTTGATGGGTGACGTCGACCGTGTCGACGGGCCGGCCAACACGGTGAAGCTCACCGACGGGCGAAACCTCACCTACGACTACCTGGTCATCGCCTCCGGCACCTCGCCCCGCCCGGACCAGACCCCGGGGATGCTGGGGGAGGAGTGGCAGCGCAGCATCTTCGACTTCTACAGCCTCGAGGGCGCGAAGGCCCTGGCCGTCGCGATGCAGGACTTCGACCGAGGTCGGCTCGTCGTGCACATCACCGACATGCCGATCAAGTGCCCGGTGGCTCCTCTGGAGTTCACCTTCCTGGCCGAGGCGTGGTTGCGCGAGAAGGGAATGCGCGATCGCGTGGAGCTCGTCTACGTCACTCCGCTCCCTGGTGCGTTCACCAAACCGGTCGCCTCTGACCACCTGGGATCGATGCTCGAGGAGCGCAAGATCCATGTCGAGTCAGACTTCCTGGTGGAGCGCATCGACAACGAGTCCAAGACCCTCGTGTCCTACGACGAGCGTGAGGTCCCGTTCGACCTCCTGGTGACCGTGCCTCTCAACATGGGTGCCGACTTCGTGGAGCGCTCCGGGCTCGGTGACGAGCTCAACTATGTCCCGGTCGACAAGCACACCCTGCAGTCGAAGGCATTCGCGAACATCTTCGCAGTGGGCGACTCCTCGGACATCCCGACCTCCAAGGCCGGTTCGGTGGCGCACTTCTCGGTAGAGGTGTTCGTCGAGAACTTCCTCCAGCTCATCGACGGGAAGCCGATGACGGGTGCCTTCGACGGCCACGCCAACTGCTTCATCGAGTCGGGGGACGGCAAGGGACTGCTGATCGACTTCAACTACGACACCGAGCCACTCACCGGCACCTACCCGTTACCGGTGGTCGGACCCCTTGCCTTGCTCAAGGAGACCCGCCGCAACCACCTCGGGAAGCTCGCGTTCCGCTGGATCTACTGGCATGTGTTGCTTCCGGGTCGCCCGCTGCCACTCCCTGCGCACATGTCGATGCTCGGGAAGACCGCCGCCACGACCCACCCGAAGGAGATGTAACGATGCCCGTCACCACGCTTGCCGGACGCCCGATCCAGGTCAACGACGAGGGGTTCCTGACCGACTCGACCCAATGGGACGAGGACCTCGCGGAAGTGCTCGCCACCGCCATCGACGTCACACTCACCGACGACCATTGGGAGGCCATTCACTTCCTGCGCGACGACTTCGCCAAGACGGGGCAGACCGCGACCTTACGTCGGATCTCAACCCAGGGAGGCATCCCGATC
>JBKJON010000211.1:0-2918 GCA_046595715.1 Marmoricola sp. | reverse complement strand
GACGCCTCAGATCGCCGGGGGCTGGATCGAGGACCCCGACCTCTTCGAGCGGGTCTTCCCGATGGACCTGTGCACCCACGCCCACGACATCATCCGCACCTGGCTGTTCTCCCGGGTGGTTCGCGCGCACTTCGAGAACCAGGCCGCACCGTGGTCGCACGCCTTGATCTCCGGATTCATCGTCGACCCGGACCGCAAGAAGATGTCGAAGTCCAAGGGGAACGTCGTCGTGCCCAACGAGGTCCTCGACAAGTACGGCGCGGACGCGGTCCGCTGGCGGGCGGCCATGGCCCGCCCCGGCCTCGACTCCCCCTTCGACGAGACCCAGATGAAGGTCGGTCGCCGGCTGGCGCTGAAGGTCCTCAACGTGTCCAAGTTCGTCCTCGGCAGCGTCGGCGCCACGACGGTGGACCCCTCCGCGGTCACCGAGCCGGTCGACCGGGCGCTGGTGGCCAAGCTCGCCCGCACCGTGGACGAGGCCACCAGGGCCTTCGCTGCCTACGACTACACCACTGCCCTGGAGCACGCAGAGAAGTTCTTCTGGGACTTCTGCGACGACTACGTCGAGCTGGTCAAGGAGCGGGCGTACGGCGACGACGGCAGTGCTGCGACGGCCTCGGCGCGGGCGGCCCTGGCGACGGCGCTGCACGTGCAGCTGCGCCTGTTCGCGCCCTTCCTGCCCTACGCCACCGAAGAGGTGTGGTCGTGGTGGCAGCAGGGCTCGGTCCACCTGCAGACGTGGCCCACGGCCGCGGAGCTGGGCGAGGCGGCCGGAGCCGACCCGGCGGTCCTGGACGCCGTGGCCGCGGTGCTCGCCGGTGTCCGCGGCGCCAAGTCGACGGCCAAGGTCGGCATGCGCACCCCGGTCGAGCACGCCACCGTCACCGGCGCTGCTGCGGCCCTGGAGGCGATCCGGAGTGCGGAGAGCGACCTGCGTGCCGTCGGCTCGATCACCGGTGAGCTGAACCTCGTGGCAGCAGAAGGCGCCGATATCACCGTTGACGCCACGCTCGGGGAGCCACCGCCGAAGCGGTGACCGGCTTCCCGCTGCGCTGGCGGATGCTCCCTGCGCTGGCGCTGACCTGGGTCAGTGCCCGCGACCGCGATGACCACGGTCGCCGCGGTCGTGCGCACGCTCATCGGCCTTCCCGGGCCCAGCCTTCGGGCGCGGCGGCCGCTCCTCGGACGTTCGGGCGTGCTGCGCCGAGCGTCGCCGATCCGACCTCTTGTCCGAACCCCTGTCCGACCTCTTGTCCCAACCCCTGGCCCGGGACTTCTCCGAGCCCTTCTCCGAGCCCCTCTCCGAGCCCTTCTCGGGGCCCTTCTCGGGGCCCTTCTCGGGGCGCGCCACGAAGCCCGCGTTGCGGGCAGTCGCGGAGTGGCCCGTACCGATCCCGCTTCCCGGCTTGGCGGGGGCGACCACCGGCTTGTCCGGCTCAGGTGCGACACCCGGGTTCTTGCTGGGCGGGGCGGGCTTCACAGCGGGCTTCACAGCAGGTTTCGGGGCGGGCTTCGGGCCGGCCGTCGAACGGGCCTTCAACCGGGCCGTCGGACGGGAGGTCACCAGCGGGGCCGCGACCGTGACGACCCTGACGACTGTGGCCGGGGCCGTTGCTGGGGCGGTTGCCAGGGCGGGGCTCGTGCCGGACTGGCGGCTGGCGCCATCCGGGCTGCTAGGGGTGGACGTGTCCTGGGTCGGCGTGGCCGGAGGCCGGGCCTGAGCCGGCGCCCGGTCGAGCGACTGTCCCAGGACCACGTCCAGCCCGACGACGGGCATCTGCGCCTGAGGCGCCGCGCCAGCGACGAAGACCCGGTTGACCGGAGGGTGCAGCCCGAGGCCCATGATCAGGCACGCCGCTGCGAAGACCACCACGAAGCCCGCGAGGGGTCTCCGGTGCTCTGCAGACATCATCGATTTCCCCCGCCTAAGACATCACGCCGAGGCGTAGGACACTCTCCGTAGAATACGGGCGAATCCCCTCGAAAACGCACTGGTCTAGTGAGATGGCCAACTGGTCTAGTGCGCGCGCAGGTGCTAGGCGGACTTCTTCTTCTTGGGCTCTGCCTCGCGGGGGATGAGCGTCGGGTTCACGTTGTCGGAGACGACCTCGCCGGTCACCACGACCTTGCCGATGTCCTCGCGGGACGGCACGTCGTACATCACGTTGAGGAGGACCTCCTCGATGATGGCCCGCAGGCCGCGCGCACCGGTGCCCCGCTCCATCGCCTTGTCCGCGATGGCCTCGACGGCGTCGTCGGTGAACTCGAGCTCCACGCCGTCGATCTCGAAGAGCTTCTGGTACTGCTTGATCAGGGCGTTGCGCGGCTCGGTGAGGATCTGCACCAGGGCGGCCTGGTCGAGCTTGTTCACGCTCGCGATCAGCGGAAGCCGGCCGATGAACTCAGGGATCAGCCCGAACTTCACCAGGTCCTCGGGACGGACCTGGGAGAACATCGCGTCGGACTCGGTCTCGTTGGAGCTGCGCATCTCGGCGGTGAATCCCAGCGTCTTCTTGCCGACTCGCTGCTCGACGATGTGCTCGAGTCCAGCGAAGGCGCCTCCCACGACGAACAGGATGTTGGTGGTGTCGATCTGGATGAACTCCTGATGAGGATGCTTGCGACCGCCCTGCGGTGGCACTGAGGCAGTGGTGCCCTCGAGGATCTTCAACAAAGCCTGCTGCACACCCTCACCTGAGACATCGCGGGTGATCGAGGGATTCTCCGCTTTGCGTGCCACCTTGTCGATCTCGTCGATGTAGATGATGCCGGTCTCGGCCTTCTTCACGTCGTAGTCGGCCGCCTGGATCAGTTTGAGCAGGATGTTCTCCACGTCTTCACCGACGTAGCCGGCCTCGGTGAGCGCGGTGGCGTCGGCGATGGCGAACGGAACATTGAGCATCCGCGCCAGGGTCTGG